>CAZRDN010000011.1:0-9667 GCA_964598875.1 uncultured Gammaproteobacteria bacterium | reverse complement strand
CAGCTCAAGCTTCAGCGCCCAGGCGCCAGCTACAAGAGAAGGGGCCAGCTAAAACCCAGGCAGAAGCTAAAAGTGTATTTTCTTCAGCAGTATCTTCTACTGGCACGCCACTTATGGCCAAACCGCGTGATGATGCTGGGCAAAAAGTTGGGCGTAATGATCCTTGTCCTTGTGGCTCTGGGAAAAAGTATAAGAAATGCCATGGCGCTTAAGTTTAAAACTAAAAAATCTAGGATTGATGGTTTTGGAATATTTTGTACCCAGTTTATTCCGAAAGGAGAGTTGATATGTAAAATGGTAGGGCAGGAGATAAGCGTTAATGAGCTTAAAAGAAGATATGCCAGTGGCCGCGAGGAAAGTACAAACCCATTGCAAGTGAGTGATAATCGCTATTTGGATTTGAGAAGGCCGTATTTGTATATTAATCATTCATGTAACCCTAATTCGGCTTTGGTGCGTCGTAATGATCTTATAGCAATTAGAGATATAAAGATTGGTGAAGAAATAACCTTTAACTATTCAGCAGCTGATTGGCCAAATCAGAAATATTGGCGTGATTATCCTGATTTATGGACTATGTCTTGTAATTGCGGTGCTATTACATGTCGTAAGGTGATTCGTTCATGGCTGTTTATGCCACAGCGTCTACAAAAATTATATATAAATAATAAATATGTACCTAACTTTATCATGCAGAAACATCAGGAAAATAAGGAGATTTTGAAGGAAAAAGATAAAAGTAGCTATGTGCTTAGCGAAGGTAGAGATTTAAATATATTGAATATGATTTATAATCTTAAAAAATACAGGTTATCAGTTGAAGATAAAAAGTTGGTACAAGTAATAAAAAGTCAATTAAAAAAAGATTGGCGAAATGAGTTGATAAAAATTTTAGTATCCTTAAATAGGAAGTACAAAAATAGCAATGGACAGTAAAATAAAGGTTGGGAAGTCTAAAATCCAAGGACGCGGAGTGGTAAGTACGAGGTCAATTAAGAAAGGGGAGATGATTTGTCGTCTTCAAGGGAAAGAAATTACTATTAAGCAATTAATAAGAGCTTACAAAATTAAACTGAGAGATACAGACCCTTTGCAAGTGGCTGATACTAAATATATTGATTTAGAAAAACCATATATTTATATAAATCATTCTTGTAATCCAAACGCGGCTATTGTTCGTTATAATGATTTGATTGCTATCAAAAATATTAAGGCAGGAGAAGAAATTACTTTTGATTATTCAGCTAATGAATACCAGAGCGAACAGCACTGGCAGGAGTGGCCGGGGATTTGGAAAATAAAATGTCGTTGTGGCTCAACTAAATGTCGAAAAGTTATTACGGATTGGGCTTATTCTCCTAAAGCTTGGCAGCGTAAATATATAAAGAATAAATGGGTGCAGGATTTTATATTGAAAAAGTATAATAAGTTAAACAATTAAAAAAAGAGCCGCAAGATTAATTGTCAGTGCGGCGTGTACAAGGTCTCTCGCTCGTCGCTACTGGACCCACTGACATCTTGCGGCAGCCTTATCAGCGTCACCCTATAATTAGGGAAGTGGTAAGTTGGCCGAACCCACCACTGATATAGTAAGATTAATAATGGAAATCATTCTAGTCAAATAATATATATGCGTGTAGTAATAGCCATTATTTCAAGAAATAGAGATAATGGCGAAGTTGAATATTTATTAGCTAAGACTAATAAGGATTACGGTGAATTTACTGGTTATTGGTATGCGCCGGGGGGTAAGGTTGAGTCGGGTGAAAGTGATGAGCAGGCTTTAGTCCGAGAATTAAAAGAAGAGCTAAATTTAGACCTAAAACCAATTAAAAAGATAACGGAAACTCCAGGCGATATACCCGATCAAGTTACTAGTTGGTGGAGTTGTGCAGCAAGCGGTAATATAAAAGTAAATACAGATGAGCTAACTGAGGCTGGGTATTTTACTTTTAAAGAAATGGAAGGATTGGATATGTGGCCAGCAAACAAGAAATTTTTTCATGAGTATATATGATAGATGAGATAATACTAACCCGCACAATGGAGCTGGCTGAAGAGTTTTTTGGTACCCAAAAAGACCCTTCACAAATTCCCATCAGTTTTGATTCATATCATAAATTAATAAAACTTTGGCCTGGGGCATTTGTTTATGAAATGAAAAACGAAGAGCCAGTATCTTGGGGAGTTGCAGTACCGACTAGTATTGAATTAATGAATAGGTTTTTAAAAAAAGAAATTACCGAGAGACAGTTGTTGGATTATACACAACCGGTAGAAATTTATGATTGCCTTTATTTATGCTCTGTTTTTACTTTGCCTGCATTCAGGCGTCAGGGTTTGGCTTTGAAATTATTGCTTCAATTAATTAAAACAGCGCCGTTAAGCCAAACAGCTACTTTGTTTGCTTGGCCTACTACTGAGGAAGGTGAGGCTATTATTAATAGAGTTGAGCAGGAAACAGGGCAAAAAGTGATAGTCAGGTCTGCTGGCTAGGATATTTAAGTTTCGCTATCATAGAACTATGAAAAAGATTATAAAAAAGAGGCATAAACCAGTGGTTGTAGCTGTATCTGGGGGCTTTGATCCTATACATGTGGGGCACGTCAGAATGTTTAGGTCTGCGCGGAAGTTAGGTGATAAGCTTATCGTGATTTTAAATAATGATAATTGGCTCAGAAAAAAGAAGCAGCATGTTTTTATGCCAGAAAAAGAGCGAGCGGAAATAATTGAAGCACTGGAGTCAGTTGATAAGGTTATTTTGACCAGACATCATAAAAATCCAAAAGATATGAGCGTGTGTGGTGAGTTGGCAACTTTAAGACCAGACATTTTTGCTAATGGTGGTGATAGAAAACCAGACGGTGACCCGGTGCCTGAAGTTGATTTATGCGCCAAATTGGGTATTAAGATGATTTATAATATTGGCCATGGCGGTAAGATGCAATCAAGCTCGTGGCTATTAAAAGGTTATGTAGAAAGAGTTAGTAGTAAAGGAAAGCGTAAAAAATAATTATAATGGATGAATCTAAAAATGAAACAGTTGTTTTTGGTGGAGGATGTTTTTGGTGCACTGAGGCTGTGTTTAAAGCCTTGAAAGGCGTGATTTCAGTTACGCCAGGATATGCCGGTGGTGACGTAGAAAATCCAACCTATGAGCAAGTTTGCTCTGGTAAAACTGGGCATGCTGAAGTTATTAGGATTGAATTTGACCCTGCCATAATTTCTTATGTAGATTTACTGAAAGTATTTTTTGGTACTCATGACCCAACCACTATGAATAAACAAGGGCATGATGTGGGTACGGAATACCGGTCAGTTATTTTTACAAGCAGTCATATCCAAGCAAATACAGCACAGCAAGTAATTGAAGAATTGAATAATTCAGGCACTTTTGATAATCCAATAGTCACAAAAGTGGAACCACTTAATAATTTTTATGAAGCTGAGGATTACCACAAGGACTATTATGATAAAAATCCAGCGGCTGGTTATTGCCAGATGATTATTTCACCAAAGATGGCAAAATTTAGAACCAGTTTTAAAGACCTACTAAGATAATGAAAACAGTTGGTAAAATATTCAGTGAGAGCCTTAGTCATTTTTCTTGCGGCTATTGTCGTAAGTGGTGGGCAATAGGTGATATGTCACAGAAAAAGACTAAATGGCATTGCCCCTGGTGTGGAAAACTTCAAACTTTTAAAAAACACAAGAAAAAATAGGGCATATACATACTTGGTGTTGTGTTTTGGGGGTGTTATACTTAAATTATGAAAACAGAAACAGAAAGGGCTGTTTTCTATAATACCCAGTCGGGTTAGTTAAGTGTCGCCAGATTAGGCGACATTTTTTTGTTCTTTGAAAAGTAAATAACCAAAAATCAAAATAATCGGAGTAATTATGAATACTTCCGCGCACTCTCGGTCTAAGGCGTTAATTGTATTTGATGCCTGCACACTTAACCCATATAAGAACTTTAAAACTACTAAAGTTCGTCTTAAGAAAAAATTACAGGTTCAATTACGTGACCAGCCGCGCATTATTAGGCTTATTTCCGAGCTTAAGCAGGGTAATGGTTTTTCCATAACTCAATTCCTTCCCATAGCAGTAGAGTCATGGGGCCATGGTAGCGACGAAGAAGTTTTAGATAAACTAGAAGATCTAGCAGAGGAAAATCCAGACCAATTAGTAATATTTATTACTAGAGATTTATCATTTTGTCAGGCAGCTGGTTGGAGACCAGAATTAAGCAGAGTATTCATCTGTATTTTGCCATTAAGATTTTTTACAAAAACAATAGACCAATATTCTCGCTACGATATGATGCTCATCATATCTAAGGATATAAAAAATCTTTTCACATACGGACAAGTCACCTTTAGCAGACTTTATACTCCAACATATTCAAAATATATAAATTAAAAATCCTCGCATAGTAAACCCCTTATCCGGTACCTGTGTCGCCCTCCATAGGTGCCGGATTTTTCTTGCAAAAAAGCAACGGAGGTGTATGCTATGTTATATGCCAACCTTACAGCCAGTAAACCAAGATACTCGCTCAACTAGCCGTCCAGCGCATAGTAAAGAGCATTTAACAGGCGGCAGTGTTTTGCTTTCTTTTTTATTAACTGTGATTTTATTAAGCTTGGGTGAGCGAGGACTTTATGACTTGAATAGAATATATAACCCGCATTATAACAATTGTAACCAAGCTGCTTTTTTGATAACTGTGGGTGAGAGTTGTCCAGCGGAAGAATTCGCTTTTCAAAATGTGCTATTACACAGTTATGTTTCTTTTCCTCTTTTTGTAGTTTTCCTGATCTTGATGCTTTATTTAAGGCATCATCGCTTGAATACCTGGCAAAAGGCACTGTTTAGGGTTTCTGGGCTGGTTTCCATCTTTTTTGGCTTACAATTCCTGGTTGAGGCTGTTATATTTTTGCTCAAATTTCACTATATCATGGGTATTTATGTTACTTTGATCTTAGGAGCCATTGTTTTGGCAACCCTGGTAATATATTTGGAACGAAGGGCAGTCAGGAAAAGGACGTTAAATCAAGTTAAAAAGTGAAAAGAAAGACAATCATAAAAGATAATAGAAAAAAAGTGGCTGTTTTTGATATAGACGGTACTATTTTTCGTTCAAGTTTGCAGCGAGAATTAATTATGGCGTTGGTGCGCTATGATGTTTTTCCGGCAATTGTCAGAAAAGAACTAGAGCAGAATTATTTTTCCTGGGTTAACAGACAGGGTAACTATGAAGACTATATTATGCAGGTGGTACGAAGCTATGAAAAGAGAATTGGCGGGGTGGCAGTCGAGGATGTGAGGCGGGTAGCACAAATAGTCATTAGTCAGCAAAAGAGTCGCGTTTATACTTACACGCGTGAGCTTATTGAAAAATTAAGGCCGACCCATAGGCTAATAGCCATTTCCGGTTCGCCAGCTGAAATTGTAGAGGAGTTTAATAATTTTTATAAATTTGATAAAACATTTGGTATGACTTTTCAAGTGCATGACGGTCGTTACACTGGTGAAGTATTGGAAATCCCTATTCGCGATAAGAAAGCGGTGCTAAAAAAATATTTACTAGAAAATGATTTAAAGCTAGGTGGTAGTGTGGGTGTAGGTGATGGTGAAAGTGATGCTTCATTTCTAGAGATTGTCAGTCGGCCTATTTGTTTTAACCCTAATAGAAATTTATATAAAATAGCTAAACGTAAGGGCTGGGAGATTGTAGTGGAACGCAAAGACGTTATTTATAAGATTTAAATTATGCAAACAGAGATTGAAGCCAAGTGGATTGTGCCCGATTTAGATATGGTCAGAAAAAAATTAAACAAGCAAGGCGCTAAACTAGAACAGCCAGAGAGACTTATGAGGCGCCGGCCTTACGATTTTCCTGATAGCAGGCTAGCCGACAAAGGAGGTTGGGTAAGGGTGCGTGATGAAGGTGATAAAATAACCCTAACCTATAAACAATTAAACGATAGGTCGTTACACGGTACCAAAGAAGTATCCGTCGAGGTGCTTGATTTTGAAAAGACCTGCCAAATATTGGAAGCTGTAGGATTAGAAGCAAAAAGTTATCAGGAAACTAAGCGTGAAACCTGGCAGTACCAAGGTTGTGAGGTTACCTTGGATACTTGGCCCTGGATACCACCGGTCATTGAAATTGAAGGTAAAGATGAAAAATCGGTCAGGCAAGTGGCTGACAGTTTGGATTTTGATTGGGATGACGCTATGCACGGTAGTATTGAGAATGTTTACCAGAAATATTACCAGGTGTCTGAGGAAGAAGTTGATAATTGGCCTAAGATAACTTTTGTGCCCGTGCCAGATTGGCTAGAAGCCAAGAGGAGAAAATAATCATGGATGTTTTGGCGCATACTTTATGGACATCCGCAGTTTACCAAAAATGGCCTTGGCGTCTTAGGTTGTGGGCGGCATTTTTCGGTGTGGCGCCAGATTTATTCTCCTTTGGCCTATTATTTGTACAGAATTTTTTGAGTCGGGGCGTTTATTGGGGCCCTCCCGAATTAATACAAATACCGGCTTATGTTTATATCATGTATAACCTGACACATAGTTTAGTAATTTTTATTGGAGTATTTCTAATATTATATTTTATAAAAGGACGTACCATACCGTGGATAATTGGTGGTTGGTTATTACATATAGTAATTGACATGTTCACCCATGGTCGTGATTTTTTCCCCACACCCTGGTTGTGGCCAATATCAAAATATACCATTGATAGCTTTTCTTGGTCAGAACCGTGGTTTATGGCCTTAAATTATACAGCGCTTAGCATGGTCTATCTGCTTTGGTACTTCCGTACCCGACAAAGGGGTGTTAAATAGTGACCTAAAATACCCTTGTCAAACTATTTTAAGCTTGCTATAGTACGGCTGTTATCTTTTTCCGATTATTAGTAAAGTCATGTCGTTTTGGCGCAAATTAGGTGAAGGACTAAATTCTACCCTAGGCTTCATATGGTGGCCTTTTTTGGCCATAGGTAAGTTGCTTTTTAAGAATATTACACCCCGTAAGAGGGCCTGGTATTTTTTTATTGGTATCATAGTAATTTCATTAGTGGCTTTTTTGGTTGATTGGCCGCGTGTGCCAGAGTGGGTTCCTGGGCATACTTTTTGGAATAAATATAATGTACAACTCGGTTTAGACTTACGAGGCGGGGCACACTTGGTTTATGAAGCCGATGTTGCTGCCATACCAGATCGCGAACGCCCAGATTCAGTGGAGGGTGTTAGGGATGTAATTGAGCGCCGAGTTAATTTTTTTGGCGTAGCTGAACCATTGGTCCAGACCAGCAGAGTGGGGGATAGTTGGCGCGTGATCGTGGAGTTACCAGGAATCACTGATACCCAAGAAGCTATTCGTTTAATTGGTGAAACCCCAGTTTTGGAATTCAAGGAAATATCAACGGAGCCCGTAGATAATAGTTCAGTTGAAGAATATAATAATGAAGCTAAAAATAAAGCTGAGGATATTTTAAGTAAGGCTTTAGCCGGGCAGGATTTTGCCGCTCTAGCTCAAGAGTATTCCGAAGATTCCAGTGCGGCCCAGGGTGGAGATCTAGGTTTTTTTGGCAAAGGGGTAATGGTGCCTGAGTTTGAGACAGCTGCCTTTGCTTTGAAAAAAGGTGAGGTGACTAAAGATTTAGTACAAACCCAATTTGGCTATCATATTATAAAAAAGACTGATGAGCGCGAAGGTGATAATGGAACTGAAGTACAAGCCAGCCATATCCTAATTAAAACAGGTTCAGCTCAACCGACTGGGCAGTGGGCTAATACAGGTCTTTCTGGTAAACAACTCAAAAAAGCCATAGTTGAATTTGATCCTAATACAGGCATTCCTTTGGTTAATATAACTTTTAATGATGAGGGCAAGGAACTGTTTGCGGTTATAACATCACGAAATGTTGGTCAACCAGTGGCCATATTCTTAGACGGGCAGCCTATTAGCACACCAACTGTGCAAGAGGAAATTACTGGCGGACAGGCAGTTATCAGTGGTGATTTTACGTTAGCCGAGGCTAAACAATTAGCCCAAAGATTGAATTCGGGTGCTTTGCCTGTACCGATTGAATTGATTAGCCAAACAAACGTGGATGCCACTTTGGGTAAAGTGTCGGTGGAAAAGAGTTTGTTGGCAGGTATACTAGGGTTGGTTCTGGTAGTAATATTCATGCTGGTTTACTATCGTTTACCAGGTTTGTTGGCTGTGATTGCTTTAGGGGTTTATGCACTTTTGACCATGGCTTTGTTTAAATTGTGGCCAGTGACCCTGACTTTGGCAGGCATAGCTGGGTTTATTTTATCGGTCGGTATGGCAGTTGATGCTAATGTGCTTATTTTTGAAAGATTAAAAGAGGAATTAAGATCTGGTAGGCCCATGGCTGATGCTATTGAAGAAGGTTTTAGGCGAGCTTGGACTTCTATCCGCGATTCCAATGTCTCAAGCCTTATAACAGCAGTCATTTTGATTTGGTTTGGGTCAAGTATTGTTAAGGGTTTTGCTGTTACCTTGTCACTAGGTATTTTAATCAGCATGTTTACAGCTATTACGGTAAGCCGTACTTTCCTACGTCTCACGGCCATTTCGTGGCTTAATAATAAGTACTGGTTATGGGGTGTTAGTCGAAAAGATTTACCTGACCGAGTAAGTAAATAAACTATGAACATTATTCGTTGGCGTATAATTTGGTATAGTTTTTCCGCAATTCTGGTAGTGTTGTCGATTTTAGCTATATCAGTATGGGGCTTGCGTTTCGGAATAGATTTTAGTGGTGGCAGTTTGTTGGAAGTTAAATTTGCTGAGAGCAGACCAAGTGTAGATAAGATGCAAGAGGTTTTGCAGCCAGTGGGATTGGAGGGTGTGACTATTCAGCCGGCTGGGGAAAAAGATGCCTTGTTAAGATTTAAGCATGTTGATGAAATCACTCATCAAACTATCATACGGCAGTTAGGAGAAGCCGGCGGCGGACAGGCAGACGAACTTAGATTTGAAAGTATTGGTCCAACCATCGGACAAGAACTGCAGCGACGCTCACTTTGGGCCTTAATAGTGGCTCTAATATTCATTGTGGTATATATAGCTTGGGCCTTCCGTAAGGTTTCTTATCCAGTAGCATCATGGAAATATGGTTTAACCGCCATTATAGCCTTAGCTCACGATGCTTTGATTACCATAGGCGCATTTAGTATTCTTGGTCACTTTATGGGAGTAGAAGTTGATAGTTTATTTGTTTCAGCTCTGTTAACGGTAGTTGGTTTTTCAGTGCATGATACGATTGTGGTTTTTGATAGGACTCGTGAAAATTTATTCAGACATAGCCTTAATGATTTTTCTGAAACGGTCAATAAGAGTGTAAATGAAACCATTGTGCGCTCAATCAATACTTCCTTAACTACTGTACTGGTATTATTGACGTTATTCCTGTTTGGTGGTGAGTCCATAAAGTATTTCTCCTTAGCTTTAATAATCGGTATTGTCATTGGTACTTATTCTTCAATCTTTTTAGCATCACCTTTGCTGGTTGAATGGTATAAGTTTGGTGTGGGCCATAAAAAGGCTAAGAAGTAGGAAAATTTATAAAACTTTTAAACCAAGTAATAATATGACACCAAAAGAAAAAGCTACT
>CAZRDN010000010.1:0-9711 GCA_964598875.1 uncultured Gammaproteobacteria bacterium | reverse complement strand
GCCACCAAACCCAAGCCAGCCGTGGCTAATTGTGAGACCTTTTCCAATATTTCCAACCTTAATGATTTTTGGCTCATATACTTATTATAACACTGATTAAGAACTAAATGATTTGTTGAGCTATGGCCAACTCTTCATTCGTGGGAATAGCTAAAACATTGATATCCTTTAAACCTGGCAGACCTTGCATGGTCAAATCACGAATTAATGCATTTCTTTCGCCAATCCCACCAGTAAAGACAATGGCATCAACTCTCCCCAAAACAGCCTGATAAGCTCCTATATATTTTTGTAAGCGGTATAAATAAACTTGCAAAGCCAGTCGCGCTTGGTTTCTCTCTAAGTTTGAAACCTTTCTTTTAAGCTTAAAACCTGGAACTTTGTAACCTGCCCGAACCAGCACTTCACGCATATCAGCCACACCAGCCAAAGCCTTTAAGCCCGACTCATGGTTTAAGGCCTTGTCTAACTTTTCCAAATTAATGCCCGGCTGCCTTAAAAGATATATGATCAATCCAGGGTCTATATCGCCTGCACGATTACACATTATTAATCCCTCCAAGGGTGTAAAGCCCATAGAAGTATCCATAGGTTTGCCAGCCTTAACAGCCGTAATACTACTACCACTTCCCAAGTGACAGGTGATTAGATTGATCTTTTTTACATCTCTTCCTAAAATTCTGCTCGCCTCCTTTGTCACATAACTATGTGACAAACCATGAAAACCATATTTCTTGAAATTGAACTTTTTACGCCAAGCTGATGGCAAGGCATAAATTGTTCTTTCCTCAGGTAAATCCGCAAACCAAGCGGTATCAAAAGTTGCCATCTGCTTAGCCCGAGGTAATAATTTATGGGCTGCCCTGGCAGTGGCTAATTCTACCGGATTGTGCAGCGGCGCTAAACTATTCAAACGGGATAATTTTTGTATGCTTTGTTTATTTAAGCCGACTGGTTTAGTAAATAAACGCCCACCATGAACCAATCTGTGTCCTACCAAACTGACACTTGGTAAAAGTTTATGCCAAGATAATATTTTTACCACATATGATACTGCCTGGGCGTGATCTTTTATCCTCAACTGCTTTACGCTCAATCGGCCATTCAGTCGCCACTCGGAAAAACTACCTGTTTGACCGATTCTTTCAACTGTTCCGCGGCCAATTTCTACCAAACCCGCTGCCTCATATATAGCCCACTTCAAGGTCGCACTACCGGCATTAAATATCAATAATTTTTTTTGGTTATTACCTTTATTGGACATAAGTTAAACTATTACCCCTTCATCGCCCGACCTAAGACCAGCCGCATTCCCCTCGTCCGTATCCAGCATAAAGGAAAGTTCATCTACGCCATCTCGGCTACGCACATAAACATCATGAAATGTAATCGGTCTGGTGCCAGTAGTTTTGATGGCAATAATATCGCCATGCTTTAATTGCCACTTAGCTGCTTGTTCAGGGGAAATGTGTAAATGGCGCTGCGCTACAACTACACCTTGATTTACCACTACTCTGCCCGCTGGACCAATTAACTCACAGCCTGAAGTACCTTCTAAATTACCAGACACGCGTAACTTTGGTGTAATGCCTAATTGCCGACACTCTGTCACAGTTAGTTCAACTTGGGTCTCAGCTCTAACTGGCCCAACGACCCTAGCCTGAAGCTCCCCCTTAGGGCCACGCACGGCAACAAATTCAGCCGCAGCAAACTGCCCAGGCTGAGATATTTTTTTAAATTCAGTTAAACTGGCTTCGCTACCAAATAATATCTGCAAATGCTCACCGGAAAGATGCACATGCCTGGCTGAAATTTCAATTGGTACTTTATGATTTGTCATAAACCGCCCTGAATTTAGGCAGGGTGCTTAAACTCAAAAGGCCCTTTTGTGCACCAACGTGCATAATCACGGAATTAGAGTTCAGCATACCCCATTGCATTGCCACCACTAGATTTCTGCCTGAAGCTAAATAACCAGCAACAAAACCAGAACCAAATGAATCACCAGCTCCAGTAGTATTAGCAGCCTTTACTTTATAAACCGGCTGATGCATAACCTTATTGCCATCATATAAATATGCCCCTCCGCGGCCTGCCGTTATAAGCACCAACTCCGGACCCAGCGCGCGAATCTTTTTCAATAAACTATTTATATTATTAACCTGTTTAATCTTCAAACCACGTAGCAATAAATTTGCCTCATCATTATTCAGGTCAATAACTGTCACGTATTTCAGTAACTCTGCCACTTTATGCGGCTCAGCCAACTGGGCAGAACCAGGGTTCCAAAAAATGCGTCCACCAGCAGCACTAAAACTGGAAAATAATTTCTTCAGTCTATTAAACCAGTCCTTACTGGCCAGGGCTGTAACGTAGCACCACTCATATTTTTCCGATATTTTGGTGGGTATGGTGAGATTGGTAGTCGCACCTCTGGCCACAAACGCTACGTGATCATGCCCTTGACCGGCAGTTACTATAAAAGCCAAGGCTGTTTTTTCCCTAGTGTCTTTTTGAACGTTTTTGGTACCAACCTCAAACTTACGCAAATTTTTTATAACTTCCTGCCCACGCCAATCCCGACCCACGCGGGTTACAATATCAACCCTCACACCTAAATATGATAAGCCTACTGCTACATTAGCCGCCCCGCCACCAAAACCATACATTACATCAACCGCATCAACCTTACCACCATAAGGGAAAGCTAGGACCGGTTCGGTACGCCGGCCGTGAACATGAATTAAATCAGCTTGGGCTGTAGTAAAAAGCGCATCCCAAGTAGCGCCACCTACCACACAAACTCTTTGTTCCATAAACTAAATTGTAGCATAAAATGGCAAGGGCGAGTATACTGTTTTATAGTATGGCAGCAAAAATTATCTCGAGCTTCGGTGCTTTAATGTTACTAGCTGGTTTATTAGGTTTTTTCATACCCAATATTCTTTATTTAGTCCAATTCGACCTCTGGCAAAGTTTTATCTATACAATCCTGGGTGCTATTGGGCTTAAATTGGGCTTAAGTAAAAACACCACCCCACCAACACAGCAATGGTACTTGGCAAGTTTAGCTGTGCTTTCTTTAACTCTACTAACTTTAGGAATATTTTGGCCAAATCTGGCTGATATAATCCATTTAGAAGTACCTGAGCATTTCTGGCATGGCGCCGTTGGTTTATTAGCTACCTTAGCTTGGGAAAAATCGCGTAAAAACCCTGCCTGACTATTCTGATGTCCGGCCGTCAAAATGCTCTTCCTGTTCAAGGGCTTCTTTTTTGGTAGCTCTAACTATGCCATCTTGGTGCTCTGGCGGGCTATAAACAGTATAAAGCCGCAAAGGGCTAGCTCCTGTATTTATAATATTATGCTTGGCGCCTGCCGGCACTAATACAGCACTACCATCCCCTAAGTCATGTTCGACCTCATTTAATATCGCCTTGCCCTCGCCTGACTCTACTCGTATGAATTGATCGAGCTCATGAACTTCCTCGCCAATATCCTCTCCAGTAGCCAGGCTCATCAATACTAATTGTGAATGTTTGCTAGTATATAAAACTTTCCTGAAATTATTATTTTCTAAAGTTGCCTTTTCCAAATTAACTACATAGCCTTTCATATATTTAATCGTTAATTATTAACTAATGCTTTTTTTAAAGCTTCTAAAGATAAAAGCGCGCATTTTAATCGGCTAGGGGTGGGGTTAACACCTAAAATTTTCAATAACCATTCCTTATCAATACCGGCTGCCTGATCAAGACTCTTGCCAGCCAAACTTTCAGTTAGCATATCTACTGCTGCTAATGACAGGACACAACCCTCACCCTGCCAAGCAGCCTGCAGGATCTGCCCCTTATCAACCGATAAATAAAGCTCTAGCCTGTCACCACACAAGGGGTTAGATGCTTCTGACTGCACACTGGGCTTATCTATTTTTTTTTGACAACGAGGGTGACGGTAATAATCCAATATATTCTGCTGGTAGATATCCATAGCTTAAGTGGTAAACATCTGTCTGGCTTTATTCAAACCAGCTATCAAAGCGTGTACATCCTCTTCTGAATTGTAAATTGTAAATGAGGCACGAGTAGTGGCTGGTACACCAAATCTTTTGTGCAGCGGCATAGCGCAATGGTGGCCTGCCCTAACAGCTACACCGACGCCATCCAAAATACTGGCGATGTCATGCGGGTGCACCCCGGCTAAGACAAAGGAGAATACTGGACCACGGGCGGTTGGGGTAGTTGGCCCGATTAATCTTAGACCTGGTACTTGCTGTAATTCTGATAAGCCATAGCTAGTTAGCTCATTTTCGTAAGATAATATAGATTCACTACTGAACTGCTGTAAAAATTTAACCGCTGAGCCCAAACCCACCACTTCAGCTATAGGTGGTGTGCCGGCTTCAAATTTAGCTGGCGGTTGTGCAAAACTGGCCGAATCAAAATTTACCTCTTGAATCATATTGCCGCCGAATTCAAAAGGTGGCAGCTTATTCAATAATTCCATTCTGCCCCATAATACGCCTACGCCAGAGGGGCCAAAGATCTTATGGCCAGAAAAAGCCAACAAATCACAGTCTAATTTTTTAACATCAATTGTTAAATGCTGTGCCGCCTGAGCCGCGTCAATGATCACCATTGCGCCGACTGCTCTGGCTTGTGGTATTAAAATATCAAGCTCGGTAACTGTACCAGTCACATTGGACATAGCGGTTAGTGCTAACACTTTAGTGCGCTGATTTAGTAATTTACTAAGATCAGTCAAATCCAATCTACCCTCATCATTAACCGGGATAAATTTTAATTTCAAATCATACCTTTTTGCCGCCTGTTGCCATGGCACCAAACAAGCGTGGTGCTCCAACTGGCTTAATAAAATCTCATCCCCAGGTTGCAATAACTGGGCCACACTAAATGCTGCCAAATTTAAACTGGCCGTAGCATTGCGCGTAAAAATAATTTCTTCACTAGCTGAGGCATTGACGAACTTGGCCACTAAGGCCCTAGCCTCTTCATACTGCGCTGTGGCAGCTTCAGAAATACTATAAACACCTCTATGCACATTGGCATACGAGGTGCGATACAATTTATCCATAGCTTCTAAAACAACACTTGGTTTTTGGCAGGAGGCAGCATTATCTAAAAAAACTAAATCGCGATGCTGCGCAAATATGGGAAACGCCTCCTTTAACGCTTTACCTAATTGATATGTCATGAAGGAACTTATCCTTTATTTCTAAGGGTACACCAACTAAAGCGGGTTTTAGAAATGACTGCACTAGTATAGCCCGTGCTAGCTCTTCTGGCAATTCCCGGCTGCGTAAATAAAATAATTCCTCTTCGCTTAAACGTCCGATAGTGGCGCCGTGCGAAGCCTTAACATCATCGGCTAATATCTCCAGTCTGGGATCTGATTTTGCCTGGCTTAATTCGCCTAACAATAAGGTTTTATCAGATAAATAGGTGTCCGTACCTTGAGCACCCTCAGCCACATATAAGGTACCGACAAATTCACTGCTTGATTTACCCAATTGCACGCGCCTGGAATTAATTCGACCCATTGTCTGTTTAGCCTGATGGGCTATCAGCACATCAAATTTAGCCTGACTGGCGCCTGTAACCAAAACAGCCAATTCAAGATTAGCCTTGGCCTGATGGCCTTTTAATCTAAGTTTAATAAAACAATTTGTCTCGTCTGTTAGTTGGCCTAGAAAAGCCAAGGTGAACTGAGCTTGCTCAGCCACTTCAATTTCATAACTAGCTTGCCTGACAGTTGCTGGCACTAATAAATGAACACCTGAGCCTGAGCCAACGGTCAACTTTAAATTGACCTCAGTTGATTGGCTTTGACCCAAAAGTCGTATAACACTCTGAGCTGGGATTTCCAAACTAGTAGCAGGTCCTAAAGTTAGTATCTTATCGCTCATAAGTCTTAACCAACTGACCCGTCCATTTCCAGCTCAATTAGCCTATTTAATTCTACGGCGTATTCCATTGGCAGCTCGCGCGCAATAGGCTCAATAAACCCAGAAACTATTAAACTTGTAGCCTCATTCTCTGATAACCCGCGGCTGCGTAAATAAAATAACTGCTCATCCCCCACCTTAGTTACAGTGGCTTCATGTTCAATCTGGGCATGACTATTTCTAATATCATTAGTCGGATAAGTATCCGAACGAGAAGCTGTGTCCAAAAGTAAGGCATCACATTTTATTTTAGCCTTACAGTTTTTAGCATGATTAGCTACATGTAATAAACCACGATAACTAGTACGGCCGCCACCACGTGAAATTGATTTGGATATTATATTGGAAGACGTGTCAGCTGCTAAGTGCATAGCCTTAGCACCCGCATCCTGATGTTGTCCCGCGCCAGCGTATGCTAAAGATAGAACATCAGCCCGACTACCTCGTCCTTTCATAAATACACTAGGGTACTTCATGGTCACCTTACTACCAAAATTACCATCTACCCATTCCACCACCGCACCTTCGTAAGCGAACGCTCTCTTGGTCACTAAGTTGTACACATCATTGCTCCAATTTTGCATTGTAGTATAACGAACTCTTGAATATGGCTTGGCAATTATCTCCACCACGGCGCAGTGTAAAGAATCAACTGCATAAACCGGCGCCGTGCAGCCTTCTACATAATTGACCAAACTCCCCTCTTCAGCCACTATCAAGGTCCTTTCAAACTGTCCCATATTCTGTGCGTTCAAACGGAAATAAGCTTGTAAGGGCACTGTCACTTGGACACCCTGTGGTACATACACAAAACTGCCACCGCTCCAGACTGCCGTATTAAGTGCGGCGAATTTATTATCATTCAAAGGTACGACCGTACCGAAATACTGCTTAACGATTTCCGGATGCTCCCGCAAACCTGAATCCATATCCATAAAAATTACCCCCTGTCTCTTCCACTCTTCTTTTAAATTGTGATAAATCGCCTCACTGTCGTATTGGGCGCCCACACCGCTTAAAAATTTCTGTTCAGCCTGGGGTATACCCAAACGATCAAAAGTTTTTTTAATTTTCTCTGGTACTTTGTCCCAGGAAGCAGCTTGCCGTTCTGAGGGTTTTAAATAATAACAAATGGACTGAAAATCAATAGCCCTAAGATCTGCCCCCCAGGCAGGAACAACCCTTTTATCAAAAGCGGTTAAGGCCTGCAGCCTTTTGCTTAACATCCAGCTAGGCTCTTGTTTAATATGCGAAATCTCCTCCACTACCCGCTCGGAGAGCCCAGGCGGTATAGCGTAAACCGGCTTTACCTCATCATAAAACCCATACTCATAATTATTACTCACCTGAACTTTTGGATTTGGCGGCATACTAAGCTAAAACCCTTGATAACCCTGTTGCTCAACCAACTCCACTAATTCAATGCCACCAGATTTAACGATCCTGCCTTGATTCATAATATGGGTAAAATCCGGCTGTAAATAATGAAGCAGACGCTGGTAATGAGTGATGACCAAGACAGCTAAATCTGTTTTAAGTAAATAATTCACACTCTCAGCTACCAATTTCATGGCATCAACATCCAATCCAGAATCGGTTTCGTCGAGTATTGCTAAACGTGGCTGTAAAATAGATAATTGTAAAATCTCCAAACGTTTTTTTTCACCACCAGAAAAGCCATCATTCAGGGCGCGGCTTAAAAATTCCGGCTTTAATTTAAGTCTAGCTAGCTCTGGTTCTACCTGGCTGCGAAAATCTGACGGGCTAAGGACCTTGGTGCCATTGGCTTCACGTTTGGTGTTAAGAGCTGTTCTTAAAAAGTGCTCAACTGTCAGACCAGGCACAGCTACCGGATACTGCCAGGCTAAAAATACACCTCGAGCTGATCTTTCCTCTGGTTTAAGAGCAATTAAATCCTCACCAGTAAACAAAGCTTGGCCAGCTGAAACAGTATATGAAGGATGACCCATTAAAACACTGGCTAAGGTGCTTTTACCAGAACCGTTAGGGCCCATCAAAGCATGGACTTCGCCTTTATTAATCTGTAGATTAACGCCCCTTAATATCTCCTTACCCTCTACTGTGGCGCAAAGATTGGAAATAGCTAATAAGCTTGGCATTTTAACCTAAACGCTCTGCTACGACTTCCCAATTAATAACCTGCCACCAGGCTTCAATATAATCAGGCCGGCGATTTTGGTATTTCAAATAATAAGCATGCTCCCAGACATCTAAACCTAATAACGGCACTAAACCTTGGGTTAGGGGGTTATCTTGATTGAGCGTAGTCACAACTGATAATTGATTGTTAGTATCTTTGACCAACCAAGCCCAACCGCTACCAAACACGCCGGCAGCACTTTTACTGAATTGCTCCTTGAATTTTACGAAATCTCCAAAAGTACTATTAATAACCTCACCTAATTTACCTTCGGGCTCACCACCGCCTTGAGGACGCAAGCTGGGCCAAAAAAGTGAATGATTAAGATGCCCACCACCATGGTTACGCAGGGCACTGCTCATTGTCTCCGGAGCATCTTTATAGCTTTTAACTATTTCTTCCAAAGACTTAGCGGCCCAAGCATCAGACTGCTGCAAAGCTTCATTTAATTTTGCCACATAGGTCGCATGGTGTTTGCCACGGTGTATCTCCATGGTCTTGGCGTCTATATAAGGCTCTAGAGACTCAAATGAATAAGGTAATTTGGGTAATTCAAACATAGCACTAATTAATTAAGGATTAAGCGCTGGCGCTAAAACTTCGGCCAGGGTTTTATTTTTTAATAAATTGTAAATTTCTTTATGGACTGTGCGCCAACCTGTTTTCTTCTCACAAGCAGACTGCCTACTACAGTAACCGCAGCCTATAGCACAATCAGCTGGTTTGATATCACCTTCCAAGGCGTTTAATACGGTGATGAATTTTATACTCTTGGGGTTTTTCTTTAGTGTATAGCCGCCACCGCGCCCCTCACGCGCCTTTATGATACTAGCTGCTACCAACTGCCTGGCAACTTGATCCAAAAAACGTCTGGGTAATTGCTTGTCTCTAGATAATTTGGCCAGGCTAATATAAGTGCCGGCAGGTTGCTTGGCCAGCTCCAGTAACAGCAACAAGCCGTAATCCCCATTAGCTGATAATTGCAGCATAATTATAGTATACCAAAACTCCTACTTTTTAGGTAGGAGTTGAGCAATTGACCTAAGTTTAATTAAGCTCCAAAAATATTATTGAAAAAACCACTAGAGAGTCGTACAACGTCTCGATAAGTTATCAATAACACCAGCAACATTAAAAAGGCAAAGCCTATATTATGCACTATAGCTTCCGTTTTGGCGTCAGTTGGCTTGTGGCGTATCTTTTCAATTACGACAAACAATAATCTCCCCCCATCAAGCGCTGGAAAGGGTAGAATATTAATCAGCGCTAAGTTAATAGAAAGCAACGCGGCAAACTGCAACACATAGGCAAAACCCAGATCAACCACCTGCCCAGTTAGTACGGCAATGCCTACCGGACCAGCCACATCAGCTGGTACTTGCCGGGTGATTATCAGGCCGCGGAACAGCTGACCAAAAGCCAGGAGTATCTCCTTGGTTAATATGACCGTAGCTTGAGCGCCTTGCCAAATCGATTCATACCACGAATACGATAAGATGCCGGTTTGTAATAAATTAACTCCTAACACAGCTCTATCAGGCACTTCCGGCAATATAGTGGGCTGAACAGAAAGACTTATAGCTTC
>CAZRDN010000009.1:0-9855 GCA_964598875.1 uncultured Gammaproteobacteria bacterium | reverse complement strand
TTATAGAAGAAGTGCTTTATCCTGCTATGGAAGACTTTGCTCTTGATTTGGTGATAGGCAAAGGACCATCTGCTCGCACTGTCAGGCTGGATTTACCGCATTTTACTCTGATTGGCGCGACCACGCGTTATCATTTGCTTTCCGGGCCGTTGCGTAATCGTTTTGGGGTAACTTTTAGGCTTAATTTTTATGAGCCTAAGGAAATGATGGAAATAATCAATCGCTCATCTAAGCTGCTGGGTTTTCCTATTGAACCAGAGGCCGCGTCAGTGGTAGCTGGTCGTTCGCGCGCTACACCGCGGGTAGCGAACCGATTATTGAAACGGGTGCGCGATTTTGTGCAGGTTAAAAAAGAGCCCAGCGCTACCGCTGTTTTAGCCAAGCAGGCTCTAGACCAGCTGCAAGTGGATCCGCTGGGGTTAGATGATTTGGATAGGCAAATACTTAAGGTCATAATTGAGAAATTTAAGGGCGGTCCGGTGGGTGTTAGTTCTATCGCCGCCTCTTTACAGGAGGAAGCCGCTACTATTGAGGAGATTTATGAACCGTTTTTGATGCAACTTGGTTTTTTGCAACGTACACCTCGGGGGCGTACAGTAACAGAGGCTGGCTATGAACATTTGGGCATGCAGCTACCCAAGGAAAGACAAAGTAAGATGGTTTAGCTATGGTGATACCTTATACATTATTTTTGGGCGTATATTTGTTCGCGGTCTTATTTATCGTTATCTATGCCGCGATAAATTTGCTGCATTTAATGCGCTTAAGTAATCTTTCCACTCAGGCGGTGGCGCTGAGTTTTATTTTTATTGCCGGTTTGCTTTTTATAGTATTCATGTCCTATCGCAGCTTGGTAAAAGTTGATTGGGAGAAACGGATTGATTTTAGAGCCACTGTCCAAGAATCATTGCAGGAGTTTAATCCTCTATAATCCAGGTTATGCTTTTTACTAATAAATTATTACCCTCGCCCTTACCAGGAGAAAAAGTAATATTGGAAATGAGAAGGCATTGGTTTTCTTTTGTACGGCAATCTTTTGTTTACGTGTTATTGTTGCTTGGTCCTTGGGCGGCTGTTTATGTAATAAATAATTTTGAGAATTCGCTTTGGAGCCACATTTATACTGGCGGCTTAGCCGAGGTGATATTCCGTTTAATGGTGAGTTTGTATTATTTGGGTGTTTGGACCTTTTTCTTCCACGCTTGGCTTGATTATCATTTGGATGTTTGGCTTATCACCAATGAAAGGGTCTTGTCATTAGAACAAAAAGGGGTTTTTAATAGACGGGTGGCTGAATTAAGGTTGTCTCGAGTGCAGGATGTTTCCAGCCAAGTGAAGGGCATCTGGCAGACATTTTTACACTTTGGTGACATTAAAGTGCAAAGCGCTGGCGAAGAGCCCAAGTTTTTACTGTATGAAATACCCAATCCTTATGAAGTGGCCGAGCGTTTGATGCGTTTAGTGGATCAATGGAACAGAGAAAATGGACCAGACAGGGAGTCTTGACAAGATTGCTAGCTTGTGCTAGCCTTCTCCCGTGCGAAACCCTCCAAACAAGGAGGGTTTTTGTTATAGGAGAAATAATTTATGAAACTATTATCAATTGCTTTCTATCGGAAATATCGTACCCAAATAGCCCTTTTTAGCTTGTTTTTGGCCGTGCCTTGGGCTTTGCCGCAATTACCAGCCTCCGCTGCTATGAGTGAGTCTTTGGCCATATCCGAGGTGGTGCCTTTGGTAGTGCCTTTTTATCAAATTGAGCAGCCACAACTATTAGCTTTTCCTTTGGCCGAGGCCAGATTAGCCAGGTATGAAATGACTGTGCCTGTAACAGCCTACTCATCTACGCCTGACCAGACGGACGATACACCATTTATTACCGCCTCAGGTACGCACGTACGTTGGGGTATTGTGGCTGCTAATTTCTTACCTATAGGCACCTTAGTCCGTTTGCCGGAACATTATGGTGATCAGATTTTCGTAGTAGAGGACAGGATGAATGCTCGCTACAATGTGAGAATGGATATTTGGATGGAAACTAGGGAAGAGGCCAAGCATTGGGGTTTGAAGCAGGTCAAGATCCAAGTATTATAAATTGACTCATCTAATAGCAGACAGTACACTTATAACTATGAAGAATCCGAGCCAAAATTGTATGAACATGATGATGTGTAGCCACGCGCAGGCTTGGGCTTTGGTTTAGGTTAGTTCGCAGTATAAATTTACCAGTCCCAGGCAATGCTCTGGGACTGGTTTTGATTTTAAATAAATAAGGTTCTTTAACAACAAAAAAGAAAGGGTAGAAATATGGCAATTGTAGATTCAATCGGTGATACCAAGAGGATTTTGCGAGCCTCATTTGATAAGGCAAGGTCAGCTGGAAAAATTTCTCAGGTGGTGCCATTTGAACCAGTGGCGCGTTTAAAAGACGAGACCACTAATCTGTATGAGATGTTTTGCTTAAGCCCACTGGGTAGACGATTGCGTTCTGTTGCTGGGTATGAGTTTCGACCGACCATTACCAGCAGCACTAGTTTAAAAATTGTACATTGGTCAAAAAAACATCATCGTTATGTGGTAGTTTAATAATTTCCACCCACTTGTTAATTAATGAGTGGGTGGAAACATCTTGATTTAAGGTAGTGTAATTGGTAAAATGCTTTCGCCTTTTGGCCAGGTAGCCAAGTAGTAAGGCAGGGGTCTGCAAAACCCCTATACGTGGGTGCAATTCCCATCCTGGCCTCCAAAAAGTCTTCACCGTTTTAGGTGGAGATTTTTTGATTTTATTACAGAAATCGGACAATTTATCTCCACAGGAAATTAACCCCGCGAATTATAGGGTTTTATGTTAGACTTAGGAACGTATGGCTAAGGCACAAAAATTGGTTATTTTTGATGGCAATGCCCTGTTACATAGGGCTTACCATGCTTTACCGCCGCTTACCACCAGTGACGGTAAGCTGGTGAATGCCGCTTATGGCTTTACCACGATTTTTTTGAAAGTTTTGAAAGAACTCAAGCCAGTTTATGTGGCAGTCACATTTGACAGACCAGAGCCCACTTTTCGTCATGAAGTTTTTGCTGATTATAAAGCTCAACGCGAAAAAAAACCTCAAGAGCTTTATGATCAGATTGATATCATTAAAGATATAGTAAAAGCTTTTGGTGTGCCGATCTTTGAGACTAAGGGGTATGAGGCTGATGATATTATCGGCACTATTACTCAACAGACCAGTAAACTAGGCATAGAAAGCTTGGTGGTTACTGGTGATTTAGACGCTTTGCAGTTGGTGGATGATTACACCAGCGTTTATACTCTGCGCAAAGGCTTGGCGGATACTGTGACTTATAATCCAGCCGCGGTCTACGAGCGCTATGGCTTAAAACCAGAACAATTAGTGGAATACAGGGCTCTTAAGGGTGATCCGTCGGATAACATACCTGGGGTAAAAGGTATTGGCGAAAAAACAGCTGCCGAACTTATAAAAAAATTCCATAGCATTGACGGTCTTTACACTTCTTTAAAAAAGAATGACACCCAAGCGAAAAAACTACCGCCGCGCTTACGTGAGCTATTATTGGCCTCCGAAAAGGAAGCCGGTCTAGCTCGTAAATTATCTGTCATAGTCCGTAATGTGCCTATTAAATTTTCACCTCAGGATTGTCGCCTAAAAGATTTTGATCTGCCTCGTATCGCCGAGCTTTTTCATGCTTTAGAGTTTAAATCACTCCTTGGGCGTTTGCCTGAGCTGGGCGCCAAACTTAATTTATCCCCCCGTACTAATCTTGTAACAACCAATAAATCAAGCACGATCAAGGGCAATTATCAGCTTATAGTTACCACTGATGAGGTAGCTTCGTTGGTACGGAAGTTAGCTAAAGCCAAAGTGATGGCAGTTGATACAGAAACATCCGGGCTTGATGCTCAGCAAGCGGAACTGGTCGGTATTTCATTATCAGTCAAAACCGGTGAGGCTTATTATCTACCAGCAGCAGTAACCAAGTCTTCGGCCGGGAAATCATTGGCTAAGATCTTAGCTGATGGCGCTATAAAAAAAGTTGCGCATAATGCTAAGTTTGACATGCATATTTTAAACCATGCCGGCCTGAAACTTGAGGGGGTAGAATTTGATACTTTGGTGGCGGCATATTTATTGCAGAGCGGTGAGCGCGGACTGGATCTGAAATCGCTGGTCTATCAGGAGTTAGGCGTGCAAATGACGCCCATAACCGCGCTGATCGGTGAGCGCGGTAAAAAACAGAAGTCTATGTCTGAGCTCGCCCCTGCTGAGATCAAGGATTACGCCAGCGCTGATGCTGATTATACCCTGCGCCTGAAAGATAAATTGGAACCCGAGCTAGTTAAGCAAGGCTTAATAAAATTATTTACTGAGGTGGAAATGCCCCTAGTAGCGGTCTTGGCGGATATGGAAGCGGCTGGGGTAAAGATAGATACGTCGTATTTGGAAAAACTAGCCAAGAAAATGCAGCAGGATATTTCTGGTTTGGAGAAATTGATATACCAGCAGGCGGGCACTGAATTTAATGTGAGTTCACCTAAGCAGCTTAAAGAGATTTTATTCCATAAGCTTAAAATCCCGACGGACGGCCTACGTCATACTAAAACTGGGATTTCCACCGCCGCTTCAGAGTTGGAAAAAATGCGCGGACTCCATCCTATTATTGAGCACTTGTTCCAATATCGAGAATTAACCAAGTTGCTTTCTACTTATGTGGAGGCCCTGCCGGAACTAGTTAACCCGGAAACCGGTCGAGTTCATTCCAGCTTCAATCAGACTGTAGCTGCTACTGGCAGGTTATCATCATCAGACCCTAATCTGCAGAATATTCCTATAAGAGGCGAGTGGGGCGGGATTATCCGCCGCGGTTTCATAGCTGAGCCAGGCAATGTTTTAATGTCAGCTGATTATTCGCAAATTGATTTACGCATGGCGGCGCATTTGTCTGGCGATAAGCGCATGCTGGAAGTTTTTACTAAAGGTATGGATGTGCATGCGGCTACCGCTAGTTTTATCTTTGGTGTGTCGCAAGATAAAGTTACACCTGATCAGCGTCGCACGGCCAAGGAGGTTAATTTTGGTATTTTGTATGGTATGGGAGCTTATGGCTTAGCCGAGAGAACTGGCTTGTCGCATAATGAGTCCAGGCAATTCATTGACCGTTACTTTAAGGGTTTTGCCAGGCTTAAAGAGTGGTTGGAGGAAGTAAAAGACGAGGCTCGTACTACAGGTGAGGTAAGAACGCTGTTAGGGCGCAAACGTAAGTTACCAGAAATAAATAGTGGCGTGGCTCAAGTGAGATCAGCCGCTGAAAGAGTTGCTATAAATTTGCCAGTCCAAGGTACGGCAGCAGATTTGATGAAAGTGGCCATGATTAAAATCCATAATAAGCTGTCTGATATTAGTCCCCGAACCAAAATGATAATGCAGGTACATGACGAATTGGTATTTGAAGTTCCTAAAAATGACACTACTAAGGTAGCGAAGATGGTTAAAAATGAAATGGAGGCAGCTATAAAACTTAAAGTGCCGGTGGTAGCAGAAGTGAAACAGGGCGCTAATTGGTCTGAAATGGAGAAGATTTAAACTTATGACACCCAGAAAAACAAGCCCTAAAACAGTTAAATCAAACAGGACATCGACGATTCAATTGTGGCATGGTGAGAATCAGTCTTTGTTGCAAATTGAATTGACCAAGTGGCTGGAACTGTTTCGCGCTAAGTATTCCTCAGCTCAAGTTCTTCAATTTGAATACTCTGAGGATGAGGCCACAAAAATAGCCGCGGCCTTGCACCAAGCAATAAATGGTAATAGTTTATTCTCCCAAAAAGTTTTTATAGTTATTAGAGGTGCCTTAGCTGCGGAACCAAAAGGAGAACTAGCAGATTTGATTATTCAGGCTTGTGTTAAGTCTTCAGCTGATTTGGTACTTGTTTTAATCGAAACTAAGAAAGTAGCCTGGTCAAAACCACTGCCGAAAAAATTAAAAGAAGCAGCTGATGATGGCAGTCTGACCAGTAAAGAGTTTAATAATTTATCGGTTTTAGAATTAGAGCGCTGGATACTATCACGTGTCAAAGAGCAAGGGGGGAAGATGGCTGTTCCAGCAGCACGTCAGCTAGCTGGGGCCGTGGATAACGATTTTATAGCCTTAGCCAATGAAATATCCAAATTAATTTCCTGGAGAGAGAAAGAAGAAATACGAACCGCTGATATTGATTTGTTGGTTACACCGAAAGTTGACGACGATGTATTTTCTTTTATTGATGCCGTAGGCAAGCGCGATATGAGATTAGCGCAAGAAGTTTTGGCACGCCAGTTTAATTTAGGCACTAGCCCCCAGAGCTTAATAGGCCTATTGGCTTGGCATGTGAGAGTATTAGCCTTGGTCAGGCAGGTGCTGGATGTTTCCGAAAAAAGATTAGGTTCGCGGGAATTAGCAGAGAACTTAGGTTTTCATCCTTATGTCATTACCAAAGCTTTGCAGCAAATCCCGTATTACTCAACTGAACGCATAGGTTGGTTTTATGATGAGCTTTCTAAGCTGGATGTGAAACTTAAAACCAGCCGTACCGAGCCCGAAGCACTGTTTGATTTGTTTTTAAGTAAATTAAGTACACTTAAGCCAGCCAGTTAAGTTTAAAAATCAAAACACCCCTGTTGGGGGGTGTTTTGTTAAGCTTGAGATCATTCAAATTACTTTTTTAGCTTGTGTAACGATTTCATCAAACGAGACTTTAACCGAGCTGCCGTATTGGGCTTCAGTACGCCCTTCTTAGCAGCTTTATCCAGTACTTTAATACTTTGGGCGGCTAATTTGGCAGCTTCTGCGCTTTTGGCAATGATAGCTTTGCGTGCTTGTCTTAAGGCGATCTCCACCTGCGCTTTTACTTGGCGGTTCCGAGCGGTACGTTTCTTGGTTTGGCGTAAAGCCTTGGCTGCGGCTTTTATATTAGGCATATAGTAGTTTAAACTTTTCTAGATTAATATGTTAGCGGTGTAAGTGTAAGGGCGTTAGTTCATTCTGTCAACTGCACCGGCTTCAAGCTTTGTCTTAATATAGAGCTCTTGTATTTGTCAGCTCTATAAGGTTTAAGCCGTGTTAATTTGATATCCAGCCCAAGATTGGCCAAATCTTTTTCCAAAGTAGTGGTCAGCAGGAATTGATCATAACCCAGAGCAATGACATTGGGATTGATATCGCCTACCAGCTTATAACGATGGTCGAGCTCTATTTGTCCAAACATAGCCTTGGTTACAAAAGGCAGCTTAGACACGGCATTTAACCTTAATTCCTCATTTTGTATAGGACGCCTACCTTTTAGTTTCTCTGAATTTTTATCTCGCGCCACTACTACATATAATTCACGTGCCAAATCCCTAGCCTGTCGTAAGAATGATAAGTGTCCAGGATGCAACAAATCAAAGGTGCCAAAAACCAGAACTCTCTGCGCTTTGGGTGTTTTGTTCGTTGACATAGTTATCTTTTATATTTACGAGACTTGATCTTGGCTTTTTTCTTAAGCAAACCCCCGATTTCCTTTATTTGGTCGCGTAATCTGGCAGCGCGTTCAAACTCTAGGTTTTGGGAGGCCAGTTCCATCTGATCATTAAGATCGCTTAAGATATGTTCTATCTCATCTGGTGATAGTTTATCAATTTTCAATTCTTTAGTCAGCTCTATTGATTCGGCTGTATCTTTAGCACCAGCTAAGCGCGAGCCGCTCACGGCTTTAATAATGGTCTGGGGAGTTATGTGGTGTTTTTCGTTATAAGACTGCTGGCGGCTGCGTCGGCGGTTGGTTTCGCTGATGGCACGTCTCATAGAGCCTGTTAAGGAATCAGCATACATAATAACATGACCTTCGGCGTGGCGGGCTGCTCGCCCCATGACTTGTATCAGGGCTGTTTCACCTCTTAAGAAACCCTCTTTATCGGCATCTAGAATTGCGACCAAGCTAACTTCTGGCAGATCTAAGCCTTCGCGCAGTAGATTTATTCCCACCAGTACGTCCACTTTACCAAGTCTTAGGTCTCGTAGTATCTCCAGACGTTCCATAGTGTCCACCTCAGAATGGATATAGTGCACTTTGATACCCTCATCGTTTAGATAATCAGCCAAATCCTCAGCCATTTTTTTAGTCAGGGTAGTTACCAGAATCCTTTGCTTTTTTTGTATCCTATCCCTTATTTCTTGTACCAGATCATCAACCTGGTGTTTGGTCGGTTTGATCTCAATAGTTGGATCAAGTAGTCCAGTAGGTCGGATAAGCTGTTCCACGGTTTGTTGTGAATTTTTTTTCTCATAATCGCCGGGAGTGGCCGAAACATAAATGAGCTGGTTTACTTTAGAATTAAATTCGTCGAAGCTTAGGGGCCGGTTGTCGCGAGCAGCTGGCAGACGAAAGCCATAATCAATTAGGGTTTGTTTACGGGCACGGTCGCCAGCTAACATGCCGGTAATCTGCGGCAGGGTCATATGTGATTCATCTATGAAGATAAGGGCGTCGTCGGGCAGGTAATCTAATAAGGTATAGGGCGGTTCGCCTTCTTTTCTTTGGTCAAAATAACGTGAATAGTTTTCAATGCCGTTGCAATAGCCTACAGTACGCATCATTTCCAGATCGTAGTTTGTGCGTTCTTTTAAGCGCTGGGCTTCTAATAATTTGCCACCCTTGGCGAACTCCTCAAGCCTTAGAGCCAGATCCTTTTCAATTTCTTTTAGTGAATCCGCAAAACTGTCACTGGGGGCTACGTAATGGCTGGCTGGATAAATATCAAAATTTTTTAATTTGGCGATAACATCACCAGTAAGCACCGTGCGCTCTTCAATATTTTCTATATCATCACCGTCATAGCTGAGGTGAATGTATTTATCTAAAGAATCGGCCGGATAGATTTCTACCACCTGGCCTTTAACGCGGAAGGTGCCCCGGTGAAAGTCAATGTCATTGCGCGTATATTGTAGGTCAGTTAGTTGTCTGAGCAGTTTTTGTCGCGGATAGGGATTTTTGGCTTTTAGTTGCAAGCGCACCTTTGAGTATTCGGTCGGACTGCCTAAGCCATAAATACAAGATACCGAGGCTACAATAATGGAATCGCGGCGCGAGAGTATGCTTTGGGTAGCAGCGTGCCTTAATCTATCTATCTCTTCATTAAGTTGGGTTTCTTTTTCGATATAAGTATCAGATGACGGAATATAGGCTTCCGGCTGGTAATAATCATAATAAGAAACAAAATAATTAACGGCGTTTTGTGGAAAAAATTCTTGAAATTCCGCGGCTAGCTGTGCGGCCAGGGTTTTATTATGAGAAATTATCAAAGCTGGCCGTTGTAATTTGGCAATGACATTGGCCATGGTAAAAGTTTTACCAGAGCCGGTTACCCCGAGCAGTGTTTGTTGGCGGAGATTTTTTATGAGGCCGTGGACCAGTTGATCAATAGCCTGTGGTTGGTCGCCGGTGGGCTTGAATTTAGCCTTAAGTTTGAATTCCATAGCGTCTTAGTAGTATGCCCCAATGGCCAATAAAAATAAACCGGAAAGCAGGCAATTTTGGCTTTTCAATAATACCATCTGGCTTTATAATAAAGCCATGATTGCGCAAATAAAAGGCCTAGTTGCTGTAACTAGCGAACGTTCGGTGGTGGTGGAAGTTAGTGGAGTCGGCTATGAGATTTTTATTACCCGTGATTTAGCGGCCAAATTAAAGGTTGGTAAGGAAGTAACTTTGTTTACGCATTTTAATGTACGCGAAGATACGCAAGAGCTTTTTGGTTTTGATACACAAACTGATCTGGCATTTTTTAAATTGTTGCTAACCGTATCTGGTGTGGG
>CAZRDN010000008.1:3233-9934 GCA_964598875.1 uncultured Gammaproteobacteria bacterium | reverse complement strand
TAGCTGTGACATAGGCAATAACTTCGTCACGCCTGTTATCGGCAAAATCCATATCTATATCGGGCGGGCTGGGGCGATGGGGGTTGAGGAATCTTTCAAAAGGCAGCTGGTAGGTAAGAGGATTAACTGTAGTAATACCAATCAGATAAGAAACCAATGAGCCAGCAGCTGAGCCGCGTGTGGTGGCAATAATCCTGGCCTGGCGCGCCCAGTTAACAAAGTCAGCTACCACCAAGAAATAACTGGCGTAACCCTTTTTAGTGATAATATCCATTTCATATTCTAAGCGGTCTCGGATCTCATCAGTTACACCATCAGGAAAGTGTTTGGCCAAACCTTGCTCGGCCTGTAGGCGCAGGTAAGCTTCAGGAGTTTCACCTTCAGGTGTTTTAAAGTTAGGGAAAAATCTTTTACCCAGAGGCAGTGTAACCGCAAGCTCGTTGGCCAGTTTATGAGCTTGATCAATAGCATCGTGGAAAGACGGCAGCTCTTGTCTCATGATTTCCTCAGTTTTGAGGGAGGTATCGATTTCCCTCATATCCAAACGTCGTTCATCAGTGACTTTTTTTCCAGTTTGAATGCAAACTAAGATATCTTGAGCCTCTCGGTCAGAAGTTTCCAAATAGTGGCTGTCATTGGTGGCTATTAATGGTAGGCTGAATTCTTTACTCAGGCGCCGTAGTTCATTATTAAGATTAATCTGCGCTTCCAGCTCGGGGTGTGATTGGACCTCAAGGTAAAAATTATCATCACCAAAGGTAGATGAGTACCATTGGATTAGTTCCTTGACCTTCTTGGGGTTATTGTCTTGAATAGCTTGAGGCACCTCTCCTTTTAGGCAGGCGGATAAAGCAACCAAACCCTCATGATATTGTTCCAGGGTTTTGTGGTCTACTCTTGGCTTATAGTAAAATCCTTGCAGGTGAGCGATGGTAACAAGTTTTATTAAGTTCTTATAACCTTCAATATTTCTGGTCAATAAAACAAGATGATTCGCTTGATCATCTAGTTTGGCTTGTTTGTCGCTCAAGCGCCGCGGCGCCACATAGATTTCAACACCTAGTATTGGTGTAATTTCTTGCGCTAAGCATTCTTTATAAAATTCTATCAGGCCGTAAGCTGTACCATGGTCTGTTAGGGCCAGTTTAGCAAAACCTTTGTTTTTGGCGTTTTGCACCAGATCAGGAATCTTAGGCAAGCCGTCTAGTAGAGAGTAGTGACTATGGACGTGAAGGTGGGTGAAATTGGCCATAATAGTAATCCAATTGTACCATATCGTTCCAGAGTTTAAATTTAGGCTCTATGCCCAAATAAACAAAAAGCCCTTCAAGGGCCCTAGGGAGTCAGCTAGTTATTTTAAACTACTTTTTGCGTGATTTTTTCTGAGAACTCTTATTAACAAAGTAGTTGACCAGCTCACGCGCACCGGTGGCTAAGATGGATAGATACGAGGCGGAATTTTCTAGCTTAGATTTAGCTAGGGAAACAAATTCGCTTATCTTCTTCATGCTGTCTTCTACTCCTTCCATGATCTTTACCATGCGCCTGATAATAATTAGGAAGTAGACCAGTATCCAACCAACCAGGAAAGCCAAGCCAAAGATTGAAATGGCCATAGCTAAATTCAAGATATCTTTACTAGTCTCTAGCATATAGTTTGTCAGGTTAAGTGTAATATTAGTATATACTGCTACTACTATTTAGGGAAGGTATTATGGTAAAATGGATAAAGCTTGCCATATAGTCTTAACTTAGGTTAAGCATGCCTGATAATTTAACTGACAAACAATTAAAGTGGGGGTATTGGTGGGTGCTTCATCGTGCGGCTGTACACAGGTTGGTGGTCGTTTTTTTGGTAATTACGAGTTTAGTGCTGTGCGGCTATGCTCTGTGGCAGCTAACGGATTGGTTAACCAATAGAAAAGCCGAAGAAGAGGCCCTAAGACAATTAGTTAGTCAGACCTTGGAGGTGGGTGAGTACAGACGTACCAACAGGCCACAGAGCCTTGAGGTTGGTTTGGTTACGGCTGTGCCTTCTGTGCATGGTCTGTATGATTTGGTTGCTGAGATCAAGAATAAGAATATTAATTGGGCTGTGGCAGAGTTAGTGTTCGTTTTTACAGCCGACGGACAAACCTTTGAAGGAAATTCTTTTTTCTTGCCTCTTGAAGAAAAATACGTTGTTAAGCTCGGCATACCTTTTAGAACCAAGCCTAAACAGGTATCAGTAGATTTTAAAGACATAAAATGGCATAGAATTAAAAATTTAGCAGATTTTTCTGTGCCGACTTTTAATATTATAAATCAAGAGGTTGAATCGGTTACGCCAGTTGATTCTACAACAGCCACCTCCACACGTTTAACTTTTGATTTGGAAAATAGTAACCCTTTTAGTTATTGGCAGGTAGGGGTAACAGTTATATTGAGTAAATCTGGTAGCATTCAAGCTGTGGGTCAGCAGATAATATCAAATGTCTCTAGTCAAAGTACTCGTCGGGTAGAGTTCTATTGGCCAGACAGCCAAATCATGGCTGATAATCTAATTATCAGACCAGAGGTTAATGTGCTTGATCCTAGGGTCTTAATGTAATTATGTTGAAGAAATTTCTCGCTCTGTGGCAGGGCTGGGATATGTTACTTTTGTTATTCACTGCCCTTCTTTTGTTCATTGGTTTGGCGGAACTTTATTCCAGTTCTATCACACGACCGGAGTTAGCCCCATCATTTGACCGTCAAGTTTTAGCGGCCGTCATTGGAATAGTATTCATGCTGGTGGTATCTTTGGTTGATTACAGATTGTATCGTTCTTGGTCCAAGCTCATTTATCTGTCAGCTGTTTTACTGCTGATAGTAGTGCTTGTTTTTGGCCAAACATTGCGAGGTACCACTGGTTGGCTGCGTTGGGGGGAGATCGGTTTTCAACCAGTTGAGCTGGTTAAAATTATGTGGATATTGATTTTAGCCAGTTATTTGTCTTATGCCGGTGCACCTTTAAATAGCAAAAAAACGATTATCGCCGCGCTCTTATTAGCACCAATTCTGCTATTGATTATATTACAACCAGACTTTGGTTCAGGTTTTATGTTATTGATCGTCCTGGCAGCCTTATTGGCCGTGATGCCTAAGCACGCTCGCTGGTGGCTGACCACAGCCGGTTCGGTGGTTGTCTTAGCCTTGTTAGGTAGCTTATTTTTGCAGGATTATCAGCAGGAGAGAATTTTGAATTTTTTAAGCCCCAGTCGTGACCCACTAGGCAGCGGTTATAATGTTACCCAATCAGTCATAGCAGTTGGTTCGGGTAGTTTATGGGGCAGGGGGTTGGGGGTGGGCACACAAAGCCAGTTAAAGTTTTTGCCAGAACAGCACACGGATTTTGTTTTTGCTTCCCTAGCTGAAGAGTTAGGCTTAGTAGGTAGTTTGATAGTTTTGCTGTTATGGCTAGGTTTTTTTAGCCGCATTTGGCGTTTATTGCGTCGTTTACGCGATGATTTTGCTGTGTTGGTAACGGTTGGTATTTTTAGCCTATTCGCTATCCAAGTAGTTTTAAATATAGGTATGAATTTAGGTTTGGCACCGGTGGTTGGAATTACCTTGCCTTTTATCAGTTTTGGCGGCTCTTCTTTGGTCTCCAGTTTAATAGCTGTTGGGTTGTTGCAGAATTTTGCCAAGCGTTATAGTTGGCAGGCGCCTACTGCTGAAATTAAGAAGGTCTAAGGTTTGACAGTTGGCCTATTTGCTGCTAAAGTGGCATTTAGGATGATTGAGTATAAAGGCTTAATATCAGACTATATTTAAGTATGCAATCTAAGAAAAGGTCTCATAGTCTGTCAGGAGATACCTTGAGGTTAATCTCTTATTGTCCGCTGTGTGAGTCATCGTATAATCCTTTAAGAGCAAAGGTGCTGGAAGAAAAGGACGACGCCCATTTACTGCATATTCAATGTTCCAGTTGTGGCAGTTCAGTGGTGGCCTTGTTATTCACTTCTGGCACTGGACCTACGTCTATTGGTTTAGTAACAGATTTAACCAGCGAAGATGTTTTACGCTTTAAGGATGAATCAATAGTTTCAACAGATGAAGTAATTTCCGTACATCAATTTTTATTTCCTTCAGGAAAATCTAAAAATTCACATAACAACCTAGAAAGTTAAGTTATAGTATGAGTACACTTTCAGCCAGTATACGTCCACCTTCAGGTAAGGAGGCTAAATCTTTACGACACCAAGGGTTAATACCAGGAGTAATTTATGGTCATGGTATTGAAAATAAGTCCTTGGCTATAGATGAGAAAGCCTTGAATAAGGTTTATCGTCAGGTAGGGGAGACCACTTTATTTGATTTGGTGATAGACGGACAGCAGCCAATCAAAGTTTTAATTCAAGATATTCAGCGTAACCCAGTGAGTGGCTCCATTCAACACGTTGATTTTCATCAGGTAAGAATGGATGAGAAAATAGAGGTGGATATACCGTTGAAATACGTAGGAGAAGCACCAGCAGTTAAAGAACTGGGCGGAATATTGGTCAGAGCTGTTAGTGAATTGAAGGTGAAGTGTTTACCTAAAGATTTGGTTAACGGTATTGAGGTCAACTTAGGTAGTTTAGCTCAGTTCAACGATGTAATTACTCTTAGCCAGGTAGCTTTACCAGCGGGTATAGAAGTACTTTCTCCGTCACGCGACGAAGTTATTGCCACCGTGACCCAACCTCGCAGCGATGCCGAACTGGCAGAGTTGAAGGCTGAAGTTAAGGAAGATGTAGAATCAGTAAAGGTTGAAGAGAAGGGTAAAGATGACGAAGAATCTGCTAGCGCTGGGGCAGCCGACAGTGCTAAAGATAAAAAGTAGTCATATTCTATAAATATGAAGAGCCGTGTCGCCTTAGAGGGACGCGGCTCTTTTAGATTGTATTCATGACTGTTCTCCTTGGTCGAGATTTTGAGTGAAAATCGTTCTATGTTTGGCGGTTCGTCCGTGGCGTATATGCCAACGAGAGGTCGGCGATATTATCAGTGAGCCCGTATCAGTAATTATCTTCAGGCCATTACGTATTGGTTCTATGGCAGTTATAGTCAATGATTGGCGGTCTGCACAATTATAAACCAGTACTTGCCACGGCAGCTCCTCTAGGTAATTTTTTATAGCGTAATTCCACTCAGCCATGATGTTAAGGAAATTATCCTTTTCCACGGTTATCACCTCCTGGTTGGGTTTGTTTTAATTATGTCGACTTAATTTTAACAGATTATTTAAGCTTTAATTATGCCTGAGCGTGGATAAACTGTGAGTGTTTTTTAGGCAGTACTAATATTAGCCGACTTTTGGCGTCGTTATTAATATAGATTTTTTAATTGATGAATAGCTAAATACGGATTTCAGCTACCCGAGCGTTGCCAGCTAAGTCTTGTTTTATGTTTGTCTGAGCAGTAGGTAAATATAGTTTGATCATTCTCCTGATATCATTTTCTGACAGCGGATGAATTTCCAGTAATAGCCAGCTGGGCTTTTGTTCAGCTCCCAGAGCAGCGATTTGATTTAGTAAATCATGGTATATTTGTAAGCCATCTTTACCGCCATCCAGAGCTCTGGTTGGTTCGTGGACAAGTTCCTTGGTAATGTTTTTAGTCTTAATGTAAGGCGGGTTAGAGATTATCAGACTTTTTGCTATCAGGTCGTTTCCCTTAGCTATAATAGGATTTAGGAGATTACCTTTTAAAAAAATTATATTTTCCTTAACCTCGTGTTTAATCGCATTCTTTTTAGCCAACCTTAAAGCCTGCGGTGAAATATCAGTCGCTATAATGTTATATTGGTTTTCTAAGGCTAAAGTTATGGCTATGCAACCGGAGCCTGTACCAACATCAATTATATTTTCTATAGAAGCGTCTTGTTTTAAGACCTCTAAGGTGGCTTCTAGTAAAATTTCTGTATCAGGACGAGGAATAAGAACATGGCGGTTCACATTGAATTTACGTCCAAAAAACTCTTTGTGGCCAGTAATATAAGCTACCGGAATACCCTTTTCCCTTTTATTGATCAATACTATAAAAAGTAAATAATTCAGCAGCGTCATGTCCTTTTCAGGATTTGCTGACAGCCACGCGCGTTCGCGCTTAAGAACGCTGGCTAATATGATCTCGCTATCTAGGAGGGCTGAATCTGATATATCTTTTAATTTTTCAGCAGCTGCCTTAAGCGCTGAGCTTATTTTCATAGTTCAGCTCTTTTCAGAGTATCAATGATTTCATCTAGATTTCCTTCTAAAATGAGAGGCAAATTATGCCAGGAAGTTTTAGTGCGGTGGTCGGTCAATCTGTCTTGAGGGAAGTTGTAGGTTCTAATTTTTTCCGATCTCTCGCCACTGCCGATTTGTCCGCGTCTAGCAGAATCACGTTCCTGACGCTGTTTTTCCTGTTTCAGGGCAAAAAGGCGCGAGCGTAGAACCGCCAAGGCTTTTTCTTTATTTTGCTTTTGTGAGCGTTCATCTTGGCAAATGACAGTAAGGCCAGTTGGGATGTGTACGATTCTAATGGCCGAATAAGTGGTGTTTACGCTTTGTCCGCCGTGACCTGAGGAGGTGGTAGCTTCAATATTCAGTTCTTCAGGTTTCAAGACAATATCTACCTCATCAGCTTCTGGCAGGACCGCTACAGTGGCGGTCGAAGTGTGTACACGGCCGCTTTTTTCTGTTACCGGCACGCGC
>CAZRDN010000008.1:0-3223 GCA_964598875.1 uncultured Gammaproteobacteria bacterium | reverse complement strand
CAAAAATAATTTCTTTATATCCGCCAATAGTATTTCTACTTTCCGAAAGTACTTGCACATGCCAGCCTTTATTTTCAGCGTAACGAGCGTACATACGGTAAAGCTCAGCCGCAAAAAGCGCTGCCTCATCACCGCCAGTGCCAGCCCTGATCTCAATGATAGTATTCTTAGCGTCCATAGGGTCTGAAGGTTCTAAAATTTCCTTTAGCTCCATTTCAAGTTTTTTAATCTTGGCTTCAATGGTGTTGATTTCCTCCTGGGCCATGTTTTTAAGTTCCTGCTCGTTTTCAGAGCGGATGGTTTGTTTAAGGTCATCTATTTGTCGGATATAGTTTTCATAACTGTCGGCCATATCTAGCGTAATCTTGAGCTCAGAATATTGGCGATTGATGGTTTTTAGTTTTTCAGGATCAGAAAAAACGCCAGGCTCTTGTAACTTATTTTCTAAATCAGCAGCCAGGGTACGTAATTCGTTGATTTTCTCTAATATGTTCATATAATAATTTTACCACTGTAAGCAAAAACCCGCCCGAGCTCCAGTCTCTTGGCGGGTTTAATCAGACGGGTTACTTAGTGCCAGTAACGGTCTTAGGTTTACGCTTGGTGGCAGTTTGTCTTTTGTCGGCTCGTTTACGGAAACGATCAACCCGGCCGGCGGAGTCCATCAACTTCTGCTTGCCAGTAAAGAAAGGATGGCAGGCAGAGCAAATTTCCACGTGCATTTCTTCCACCGTAGAGCCGGTAGTAAAACTTTGGCCACAGGCGCAAGTCACTTTAGCCTTCGGATAATAGGTAGGATGTATATCGGTTTTCATAGCGGAAATAGTGTATCATAGCCCCTTAGTCTTGACAAGGGCATTAATTTGGCGTATATTATGCTGTTAAACTAAATAGTAAATAATAATGTTCCTTTAAATAAAAGAGGTCAGTAATGGATATAATCTTGAAGGTCAGTGTCGTTTTGTTGTTTTTTGGTCTAGGCATATATAGAAGCCGCTTTTTATGGGAGGATGCTAAAGCCTTCTATGGTATTAAATGTAGGCAGTTATCTGCTAAAAAAACCATTGCTTATGAAAATACAGTTAGTATTGTTCAGTATTCAATTGGTTTAATTGTTATCGCCTCATTTATATTAAGCCCCTTATTTTTACCATCATTGTTAGTTGGTCTGGTTATTTTTATAAATGGGCTACTGTTGGCTAGACAGGCTCGCATAACTCTAGGTAAAAGTTGGGCTCACATATTGGAGGTTACGGTGGAAAAACAACCACTGGTTAAAACTGGACCATATCGTTGGTGTCGTAATCCTATTTATGTCGCATTTTTTATTGAGTGGGTAGGATTTGTCACAACTTTTAGCTGGAATCTTTTAGTGCAACCATACTTTTGGCTAATACTAATAGCTAGTGCATGGTTTTTAATTAGACAGTATCATGCGGCTGTCTTATTAGAAGAGAAAGTTTTAACTAAAAGATATGGTAGTGATTATAAGAGTTACGCAGCTACTACACCGCGCTATTTGCCATTAGGCCCATTCTTTAAAAAGATTCATATAAAACCAATTTTATGACCGCTTAGTTCCTGGTTTATTTCAACAGGCTGAGCGGTTTTTCTTTTGGCCCTTGCCAAGACTCGATTGTTCATTTATAATATTGGCACTAATCAATCATGTCATTACAGGGCTGTTCCTTGGTCCTCACGGGGGCTTTCTCAGCCAGATAAACTGGAATGGCAGCAGGCGAAGGCAATAGCCTTAACGCGTAAAGGAGATAATTTTTTTATGCCAGAAATCCCATCATTGGTAGATATGCTCAAGTCGGGTATGCACTTTGGACACCAAACTTCCAAATGGCACCCTCGAATGCGGCAGTTCATCTACACCTCAAGGCAGGGTATTCATATCCTTGATCTTGAAAAATCGGCCACCGAGCTTAATAAGGCCTTGGTTTTTATTCGCGAGTTGGTAGCCGGCGGCGGTCAGATTCTTTTTACCAGCCTAAAAAAGCAGGCAGATTCCCTAATGCGCCAAGCAGCTGAAGATACCGGCATGCCCTATATAGTGGAGCGTTGGCTGGGCGGAGTGTTCACCAACTGGGGAGTAATAAGCAAGTTGATACAGAGATTTGAGAAATTAGAAGCAGAAAAAGCTAAGGGCGTCTGGAGTCAATACACCAAAAAGGAACAGATCGAGCTGCAAAAAGATCTGGACAGATTACAGCTTACTGTTGGTGGTATTCGTACTATGACCAAATTGCCCGAAGCAGTATTTATAGTAGGAGTTAAGGAAGGTAAGAACGCTATTCGTGAGGCCAGGAAAGTCAATTTACCGGTCATAGGTTTGGTAGACACAGATACCAATCCTAAAATGATCCAATATATTATACCGGGCAATGACGATGCTCTGCGTTCGGTAAAGCTGGTGGTGGATTTAGTAACACAAGCTATTAAGGAAGGTCAGAAAAAAGCCAATCTTACTAAGATAGTTTAAGGGCTTATCGTATAACTATGAGCAATATAAATGATATTCAAAAATTAAGAGAGCATACTGGCGCTGGCATGATGGCTGCTAAAAAAGCCTTGGAAGAAGCTGGTGGTGATTTTGATAAGGCAGTTGATTTGCTCAGGCAGCGTGGAGTGAAAGTAGCGGCTGCTAAAGGCGATCGTGCGACCGGCCAAGGTCTGGTAGAGGCTTATGTGCACACTGGTGGACGTTTGGGTGTTTTGGTTGAAGTTGCTTGCGAAACTGATTTTGTGGCCAGGACGGATAAATTTAAGGAATTAGCTCATGATATAGCCATGCAGATAGCCGCTACTAATCCTTTGTATTTGGAGCCTAGTGATATTCCGTCTGAGGTTGTTGAGCGCGAAAAGGCAGTTTATAGTGAGCAATTGGCAGCCGAAGGCAAAAAAGGTGATATGACCACTAAGATCATAGAAGGCAAATTGCAAAAGTATTATCAGGAAGTCTGCCTGCTTAATCAGCCGTTTTTTAAAGACGACAAGCAAACAGTCTCCCAGGTTGTTACTGCGGCCATTGCTACTATAGGTGAGAACATAAAGATTAAGAGGTTTGCCAGATTTGTCTTAGGCGAGTAAATTTTTAGTGTGAGCACACTAAAGTATAAACGCATTCTGCTAAAACTTTCAGGTGAAGCTTTATCTGTGAATGGGGGTATAGATCCTCAGAGTTTGAATTTAGTGGTGGCTGAGCTTAAACAGTTGA
>CAZRDN010000007.1:0-10353 GCA_964598875.1 uncultured Gammaproteobacteria bacterium | reverse complement strand
ATGAACGTCACTGGCGATAATACCGTGACCGCCATTTTCTTGCCGTTGTCAGGACCACCAGCCCCGACAGCTTATTGGCCTACCAATGGCTCTACAGGTATCCAACCGTCAGCTGTCAATAATAATGGCATTGCCTTCTCAATCTACTGCGGCACCTCTTACTTTGATATTTATTATGGTACCAGCCAAATAGCAGTGCAGAACGCCACCACCACTTCGCCTGAGCATGTAGGTACCTACACTCTCACCCAGTTACCTGGGCCAACTTTTTATGTCGGTACCCCAGCTAATGACACCACCTATTATTGGCGGGTTGATACCAGGAATCTCAATGGCACTACCAAGGGCCAGGTTTGGTCATTTAAAACCGCGCCTTAGGGCAAACATTTTAAAGATATGTTAAACTTAAATGAGTAATTTATAGCATATGTTTGAAGAACAAAATCCTACTAATAAAACATCTTCACAGGTTGAGGATATTTTCGCCCAGGCCCAGCCTCCAGCTGGTAATCTAAGGCCAATAGCCGAATCTCCGGTTCAGTCGCCACCAGCCTCCAGCCCAACAGCTTGGCCAGCACCTGCACCACGCCGCCGTGGCTGGCTGATCATGATAGTGGTTGTTTTGTTCGTACTTTTATTAGCGGCCGGTGCTTGGTACTGGTGGTCAAATAGAACAGCATCTGAAGTTACGCCGCCTGCGCAGAATACAGAGGCTGAGTCTACTGGTCAGCCGAGCAATTCAACACCGCCAGCCAATCAAGCGGCCGAAGTTCCAGCTACCAATCCTGATTCCGACGGCGATGGTTTAACTGATAACGAAGAACTCAGCATGGGCACAAGCACCACCAATCCTGATTCCGACGGCGATGGTTTGTTTGATGGTGAGGAAGCCAGAATATACGCCACTAATCCTTTATCCTTTGATTCCGATGGTGATGGTTATGGTGACGGCGAGGAGATTAGAAGTGGTTATAATCCATTAGGTCCAGGTCGTTTATTACAATTACCCAGTGAACAGCCAGCTGAAACGTCAGGTGGTCAATAAAAAATAATAGGAGGTATAAAGTGTTTGGTCGCAATAAAGAAAAACCTTCTATAGCGGCATCTGCCAGCGAGCCAGCAGCTAAACCAGAGCTGTGGGGTGAGATTTATACCATGCCCAGCAATTATCAGTCGGCCACACCAGCTAGCCGTGGCTCAAATAAAAAAATATGGACAGTTATTTTAGCTGTCCTACTGGTGTCTATTGTAGGGGTATTGGTTTATTTATTTGTCCGTTCTCTACCAGAGGAACCAGTTTCGCCGCCCACCACCACTCAACCAACATCTACTGAAACACCTACCACACCTTCACCCACTAATCCTCCAGAATTAGTTACAGCCTCAGAACGTGATCGCGTACGTTTCCGAGATATCAGAGAAATCCAGGCGGCCTTGGAATTATATTTTGCTGAAAGCAAACAATATCCACTGGCACCACTCTCCATGGTCTTAGGCACCAGCTCCAGCAATGTTTTAAGTGCGGCTGGGTTTAGCGGCTCACCTCAAGGTGTGGTTTATTTAACGCCTGTACCTAAAAACCCTGAGCCGGGCGGAAGCCCTTATCTATACGAGAGCTTTGATGGCGCATCTTATAGTTTACGTTTTAATTTGGAAGAAGGTACCGCTGGTCTAGATCAAGGTGACCACGTGGCCACCCCAGGGGGTATTGATGAAAAAGCGCCCTTACCCGAACCAGCGCCTGGCCCACGGGAAGTAGTGCCGCCACCCGCTACCACTGACACTGATGCTGATGGCCTTACAGACGCAGAAGAGGCTATTTTGGGGGCTGATGCTAGCAAACCGGATACTGATAGTGACGGCTATACTGACGGCAGCGAGCTAGACAGCGGTTATGACCCGACTTTAGGGCAGGGGGCCTTATTAAAAGATAGTAGTAAGCTGGTATCGTATGCTAATGACGCTTTTGCTTATCAATTAGTTCATCCTGCTGATTGGACCGTGGAAAAAATAAAGGCGGATTTTTCCGAGATATTGATTTCCGGTGGCGGCGCTGAATTCATGAGTGTGTTAGTAGTAAGTAATCCGGATCAGTTAACAGCCACCGAATGGTATGCTAAACAGTTCCCCAGCTTAAAAGAATCAGAGGTGCCGCAATTTAAAGTGGGTGAGTTCGAATGGGCCATGTCGCCAGACGGCTTGATAGTTTATTTAGCGACCACCAATAATTTAATTACCTTCAGTTATAATATCGGCACGGCTGAGCAGGCGTCATATTATAGTTTATTCAAAGCTATGATCAGACTTTTTACCCTGTCCGCATCCGAGCAAACTCTGCCCACACCCTTCGTGCAGGATAATAGCGGACAATAATTGATGTAAGATGGCGTTGGATTTTAGTTTTCAAAATATTTCCGGCGGTAGATTGCCAGCCGGTTTTATGGTACGCGCTAAAAAAGTTTTGCAAAGAGTGGGAAAGGTTACAGGAAAAAAATTTGGCGAAGTAAGTTTGGTCATAGTGAAGCCGAACAGGATAAGGCAGTTGAATGCCGTTTACCGCCATAAAGATAAAGTCACAGATGTTCTGTCGTTCATTTACCGAAAACAGGCACCGGTTACTGGCGAGATAGTCATCTGCCTGGCGCAGGCTAAAGCACAGTCAGGTGACTGGGGCAGTAGCTTAAGTGATGAGTTGGATTTTTTATTGGTGCACGGCAGTCTTCATCTATTGGGTTATGATCATATGAAGATCAAGGATGAAAAAAATATGTCAGCCATGGCCAATAGGATTTTAGGCAAATCAAGACTGGGAGAGAAGCTCTATGATAGGAAATAGTATTATAAATAAATTTAAATATGCTGGTCGGGGCTTAGGATACATTTGGCGGCGAGAGAAAAGTTTTCGCTGGCAAGTTATCATAGCTATTTTGGTTCAGATCGTGATCTTATTTTTGCAAGCAGATATTATGGTGTGGGCTTTATTGACCATGATATCCGCTATAGTTTTAAGCGCTGAAACGTTCAATACCGTTTTGGAGAGACTGTTTGATATGATAGAGCCCAGGCTGTCTTCGCAAGTGAGTTTATTAAAAGATCTACTGGCGGCTGCGGTCCTCATTATAGTATTGGCGGCTGTGATAATTGCCTTAGGGCTCATTATATAGTTGTTTAAGCGCTGAACAATAAAATTATTCATGTCTTTAACCTTCACAGATGAGTGCAGGAGTTATATAATTTAATGAGTTGTTAAAGACAATGGCTTCACCTACTACTATCACTGGATTAGATATTGGTTCAACAGCTATTCGTGTAGCTGTGGCCCAAGTAACCGCAGGCGAGAGTCTGCAGGTTATTGGTTTAGCTGAGGTGCCATCAGAAGGCATTCATAAAGGTGTTGTCACCAGTATTGATGATGCAGTTTCGGCAATTTCCAGTTGTTTGGAAAAAGTTGAAAGAATGACAGGCTCGCCAGTAGAACATGCTTGGGTAGGAATAAACGGTAGTCATATTCAAGCGCAATCCAGCCATGGTGTGATCGCAGTCGCTAAACCAAACGGTGAAATTGGTGAAGACGATGTAGCGCGTGTAGTAGAAGCGGCACAAGCTGTGGCCACGCCGCCTAATTATGAAATACTACATGTCTTACCGCGTTCATTTGTCGTTGATGGCCAGGCGGGCATTAAAGATCCGGTGGGTATGACTGGCGTGAGATTGGAAGTTGAGGCTCAGATAATTGAAGGTCAGATCGCACAAGTAAAAAATCTCACTAAATGTGTTTATCGCACTGGCGTGGATATAGATGATTTGGTTTTAGGAATTTTAGCCAACACCGAAGCGGTGGTAACAAAGAGGCAAAAAGAATTAGGTGTGGTAGTGGTAAATATTGGAGGCTCCACTACTAGTATGTTGGTTTGTGAAGATGGTGATCCGTTGCACGCCGCAATTTTGCCAGTTGGTTCTGGGCACATTACCAATGACATCGCCATCGGCTTGCGCACTTCCATTGATGTGGCTGAGAGACTGAAAATTGATTATGGTCAGGCGACTTCGTCTGATATCGGTAAAAGAGAAGAAATTGATTTAGCAGAGATCTCTTCGGAGGAAGGCACGGTTAGTCGTAAACACTTGGCAGAAATTATTGAGGCCAGGCTGGAAGAGATATTCAGTTTAGTTGATCGAGAACTTTCCAAAATAGAACGTTCGGGTAAATTACCAGCTGGAGTGATTTTGACAGGCGGCGGCGTGAAGTTACCAGGCGTGGTTGAAGTGGCTAAGCACCAGTTTCGTTTGCCGGCCACCTTAGGTTATCCCCTGGATGTGGCCAGTCCCTTGGAAAAGGTTAATGATCTGTCCTTTAGTACAGCGCTTGGGCTAGTGCGCTGGGGCGCAGGACAAGCCGAGGGTCCTAAGGGGTTCCATTTGCCCAAGTTTTCCTCAGTTTCTCAGGTTTTGGATAAGATCAAGAGCCTGCCTAAGCTCTTTATGCCTTAAATAATCATTTAATTCCTTAAATTTTCACGCTATATCATTATGGAAGTTAAGCCAGACATAGAAACTTTAGCTAAGATCAAAGTGGTCGGCGTCGGCGGTTCCGGCGGTGCGGCCATCAACCGCATGATCTCCACCAAACTTAAAGGAGTGGAGTTCGTGGCTATCAATACTGATGCCCAGGCTCTGCAGCATTCCCGGGCCGGTACTAAATTACACATTGGTACTGCCACTACGCGCGGCTTAGGTGCTGGCATGGATCCTGATTTGGGTAAAAAGTCCGCTGAAGAAAGCAGAGATGAGATCAAAGAAGTACTAAAGGGCGCTGATATGGTGTTCTTGACCTGCGGTTTAGGTGGTGGTACAGGCACTGGCGCTGGTCCTTTGGTGGCTGAGCTGGCGCGTGAAGCTGGTGCTTTGACCATTGCGGTTGTAACCAAGCCGTTTGCCTTTGAAGGCGCCCAGCGTAAATCCATTGCCGAGCGTGGAGCAGATGATTTAGTGGATAAGGTGGATACTATTATTACTATTCCCAATGACAGGCTTTTACAGCTGATTGATAAAAAAACCTCCTTGTTGGAAGCTTTCTCCATTGTGGATGATGTTTTAAGGCAGGGTGTACAGGGAATTTCCGAGCTCGTCACTGTGCCCGGGCTTATCAATGTGGACTTTGCCGATGTAAAGGCCATTATGCAGAATGCCGGTTCAGCCTTAATGGGTATAGGGGTCGCCAGCGGAGAGAACAGAGCGACCGAGGCTGCCAAATCAGCCGTTGATTCACCACTGCTTGAATTGGGTATTGATGGGGCTAGGGGAGTGCTATTCACCATTACCGGTGGTCCTGACCTTACCATGTACGAGGTTAATGAAGCGGCTCGTATTATCACAGCCGCGGCTGATCCTAATGCCAAGATCATTTTTGGCGCGGTGATTGATGAAGGTATGAAGGATGATATAAAAGTTACCGTCATTGCTACGGGGTTTGCCCAAACAGCCTCACCGAAGAAGGTGCAAGCAGCGCCCTCAGCCGCGCCTTTTTCCTCACCGTCTTATTTAAGGCAGGAAAGAGTGTCCACGCCGGAGAGTTTTAAGGATAAAGACGAAGAAGTTAGCGGTTTCCAGGAAAGAAGCTTAAAAACCACGCCTAAACCTAAGCCGGTAACGCCTCGGGAAGCCAAAGAGGAGGGAGATGATGATTATGAAATCCCGGCTTTTATCAGACGCAAGCTCGGCAAGAAGTAAATCACTTAAAATGCCCCAGTCTCCGTTGACCTGAGGGCATTTTTTTGATATCATTAAGGATGTAAGCTAAATAAACACTAAAATAAATACAGAAAAATGGCTCTAAACAGAGTCCATCCGCCGCCTAATATTTCGCGACCCTCCAAAGTAAGCCATTCTGCCGTCAGAGGTAGTTATATTGCTCTCGCTCCGATTACGCCAGAGCATTTTTTTATTTTTAATTATAAGTTATCCACAATTCATCTGCTTAAAAGCCTGTTTGGTTTAACTGAAAAGCCGGTGTTTTTTAGGCTTTTAGGCCTAAAGGCGGGAGTTTTGACCATTACTATATATAGGGGTAAAATTGAATTTGCGACCACTACATCTAGTACACCACTCCAGGCACTATGCACTGCCCTTATTGCAACTACTTTGATACCAAGGTTACGGATTCCCGAGTGGCGACCGACGGTCTTTCTATTAGACGCCGGCGAGAGTGTACTAAGTGTAATTTCCGATTTTCTACAGTGGAGCAGGGAGAAATTCTTGATCTCACGGTCATTAAACGCGATGGCCGACGCGAGCCTTACAATAAAGAGAAGTTATCACAAGGGCTTAAGCATTCTTTGGAGAAGCGTCCAGTTACCGCCGAGCAGTTTACCAGCTTAGTGCAGAAGATCGAACGCGATATCCAGCGTAAAAGGAAAACCGAGTTGACTTCCCGAGATATAGGTGAGCTGGTAATGAAACGTTTAAAGAGTTTTGATCAGGTTGCTTACATCAGATTCGCCAGCGTCTATCGTTCTTTCCAAGATGCTCAGAGCTTTACCCGCGAATTGAAAGGTTTAGGCGGTGCTGCTAAGCGCGGCGGGAAAAAATAGTTTACTTTAAATTAAATATTTTTAAATAAACCTAAAATTAATCAACCACTATGTCTCAACCAGCTTCTTCGTTTGATACCACCGTGGTGGCCGGCACAGCCACTACCAAATTAGGTCGAATAATTAAGCGTGACGGACGCGAAGTTGAATTTGATCCTAAGAATATTATTCAAGCTATTGCTAAAGCTGGCGCTGAGACAGGGGAGTTCGCCCGTGAAGAAGCGGCACGCCTCGCCTGGCAGGTGGTGGAAGAGCTGGAAAGGGTTTATGACGGGCACACCGTGCCCACAGTGGAACAGGTACAGGATATAGTTGAATTGGTCTTGATGCATTCCAAGTGGTTAAAAACTGCCAAGGCCTATATTTTGTATCGCGAAGAACACGCCAAGTTACGCAAGGCCGTCAGGCCAGTGCCAGAGGAAGCGCGCGTTATGGCGGCGGAAAGTAAAAAGTATTTCAAGAACCAATTGGCCGAATTTGTTTATTATCGTACTTATTCCAAGTGGTTGCCGGAAAAAGGCAGACGCGAGACCTGGATAGAGACCGTGGCCCGTTACATTGATTTCATGCACGAGAATTTGGGTGAGAAGTTGTCGGAGGCCGAATATAACGAGATCCACCAGGCCATGCTGAAAATGGAGACTTTAGGCTCCATGAGGCTGTTGTGGGGCGCGGGTAAGGCAGCGCGGGCTACCAATGTTTGCGCTTATAACTGCTCTTTTATGGCGCCTAAGGGCTGGCAGGATTTTGGCGAGATGATGTACATCCTGATGTGCGGCACTGGTTTAGGCTATTCAGTAGAGCGGCAGAATATTGAGCAGCTACCTATAGTCAAGCGGCAAACCGGCGTTAAGCTGTTCACCCACCAGATTAAAGACAGCAAAGAAGGCTGGAGCGATGCCTTGGTCTTGGGTATGAGCACTTGGGCTGAGGGTAAGGATATTGAATTTGATTATTCAGCTATTAGGCCGCAGGGCGCCAGATTGAAGACCATGGGCGGGCGTGCTTCTGGTCCGGGGCCTTTGATTGAATTAATGAAGTTCACGCGCGATAAAATGTTGGCGCGGCAGGGCAGACACCTCACTACTTTGGATGTGCACGATATTATTTGTAAGATTGGCGAGATAGTGGTCATGGGCGGTGTCAGGCGTTCGGCTCTTATTTCTTTGTCTGATTTGGATGATACGGAAATGCGCGAAGCCAAGAACGGCCAGTTCTACTTAAAGCACCCCGAGCGTGCCATGGCCAATAACTCAGCTGTGTATAATGAGAAACCTTCTTTGGAATTATTCCTGGATGAGTGGATAAATTTGATCAAGTCAGGCTCGGGTGAGCGCGGTATCTTTAACCGCGGTTCCTTGAAGAATCAATTACCAGCCAGACGCTGGCCGATTTTTGAATCCGCCGCGCACACCTGCGGCACCAATCCTTGCGGTGAAATTATTTTGAAGTCCAAACAATTTTGCAATTTAACTGAAGTGGTGGCGAGAGCTGAAGATACCGAAGAGTCACTAAAGAAGAAAATTCGCATGGCCACTATTTTGGGAACATATCAGGCCACCCTGACCAAATTCCCATACTTGTCAGATGAATGGAAAAATAATTGCGAACAAGAAGCCCTATTAGGTGTTTCCATCACTGGCCAGTGGGATTGCCCAGTGGTCAGGCAGCCAGAGGTCTTACAACGTTTACGTGATTACGCCGTGGAAGTGAACAAGGAATACGCAGCCAAATTCGGCATCAATCAATCCACTTGCATAACTTGTGTTAAGCCGTCAGGCAATACTTCGCAACTCTCGGATGCTTCCTCTGGTATGCACCCCCGCCACGCGCAATATTACATCAGGCGTGTGCGCGTGGAAACGCATAACCCGTTGTTCCATATGATGAAAGACTTAGGCGTGCCGTATCATCCGGAAGTAGGGCAGGTGGATGGTGAAGCTACCAATTATGTGATTGATTTCCCCATTAAAGCGCCGGAAGGCGCAGTTACCAGGCGCGATCTCTCGGCTATGGATTTAATGGAGCACTGGAAAACCCTAAAGACCAATTACACCGAGCACAATCCTTCCACCACCATTTCCGTGGCTTCAGATGAGTGGCTTAAGGTAGGCAACTGGCTGTATGAGAATTGGGATCTGGTGGGCGGACTTTCTTTCTTACCTAAAGATGACCATGTTTATCAGCTGGCGCCCTATGAGGAAATAACACGCGAGCAATATGAAGATTTGGTGTCCCGATTCCCACAGATTGATTTCTCCAATGTGACAGCTTATGAATATGAGGATGAAACCGAAGGTTCTCATGAATTGGCTTGTGTGAGTGGCGCTTGTGAATTGAAGTAAGTTTATAAAACAAAAACAAAATTATTTAATTAGCTACTTCTTTAGAAGAAGTAGCGCAAGAAGCGCCGCCTCGGTCTTCGCTGGCAGTCGCTATGCTAAGCGACTAAAAACACGCGACTGCCGGACGCTCAGTCGTCTTGCGCTCTGGAACTGACACTGCGACAGGGCGGCATGAAATGGTGGCAGAAATTAATCTTATTTTCCAGTGAAAATTTTTACTAAAACCGGCGACGGCGGTATTTCCAGCCTGTTTGGTGGAGCTCGTTTACCGAAAAGTGATTTACATTTTGAAGCTTACGGTACCATTGATGAACTGAACGCTACCCTAGGTGAGTGTTTAGCCCAAGAAGGTTCAGTAGAAGTAGAAGCTGATCTTAGGCAAATTCAGTCGGAACTTTTCAATGTTGGGGCGGAACTAGCGCTTGCCCCTGGGCAGGAAAGTAAAGCTGCGCTTATTGGGGATGAAGCTACACAAGTCCTGGAAAATAAGATAGATAAAATGCAAGAGGTTTTGCCTGAGCTTAAAAACTTCATTCTGCCTAGCGGCAATGCTTTGGGCGCCAGTTTGCACCATGCTCGTACAGTAGCCAGGCGAGCTGAGCGAGCAACTGTCAGGTTGGGAGCGGAAGTGAGGGTGCGCCCTGAACTCTTGGCTTATTTAAACCGATTATCTGATTATTTATTTGTGCTCGCTCGTTATGTGAATCATCAAGCTGGTGAAGAAGAGAAAATTTGGCGTTCGTAATATATGAGAAAATATTTTGTTCAATTAGTCATAACTTCAGTTTGCGCCTTAGCTATTTTTTTAATCGGCTTTTCAGCCGGGGTAGCTCGCAGTTCGTTCGTCAGCCAGCCGCCAGCTCCAGTCGTACCAGCTAAGGCTATTTCTTTGCTTATTAATAATGGCGAGTATGTGAAAAGTTATACTGGCCTGCCCTTGCCGCAGCCGCCAACCCTGCTCAAGCTTTTAGAAAATTCCAGCGCCCGCGAAGGTTACAGCCTGGAAGTGGATAAAACCTCGTCACTCGGGGCTTTTGTGAAAAAAATAGGGAATAAGGCTAACGGCCAGAGCCAGATGTACTGGCAGTACTATGTAAATGGTTCCCAGCCCCAGGTCGCGGCTGATAGGTTTATTTTGCAGGGCGGGGAAACAGTTTTATGGACATTTAGTAAATCAGAAAGGTAAATATGAAAAACAAAATTATTATCTCAGTTATTTTAATAGGTTTGGTTATCGCTGGCCGTTTAATGCCGCACGTCTGGAATGTAACGCCGCTGATTGCTGTAAGTTTATTAGCTGGCTATGTGTTACCAAGAAAGTGGGCTATTGGCGTGCCGCTGGTCGCGCTGCTGATATCTGATTTAGCAATTGGTTTTTATCATTGGGAAGTAATGCTTACGGTTTATGGCAGCCTAGC
>CAZRDN010000006.1:0-10547 GCA_964598875.1 uncultured Gammaproteobacteria bacterium | reverse complement strand
AATCACGGCGGCAAGGGTAGTCTAGCTCACCAAGCAGCGGTCACTGGTGATACTGTCGGGGATCCGTATAAAGACACGGCTGGACCAGCTATCAACCCGATGATTAAAATTTTGAACGTGGTCGCTTTATTACTGGTTTCTTTATTGGTATAAATAATGGAACAGCAAATTAAGTCGGTAGACGGCGGTAAAATTCAAATCACCATCACCCTTTCCCCGCAGGAGAAAGATAAGTTTGAGCTGCGAGCTCTGCGTTCCGCAGGTAGTGAGTTGAACCTTAAGGGGTTTAGACCGGGCCATGTGCCGGATGATGTTCTGCGCAAGCAAATTCAGCCTGAGGTCTTGCAGCAGGAAACCATGTGGGAAGCGATTAAGGAGTTTTACCCCAAAATCGTTAAAGAGCAAAGTTTGGATGTCATTGGTCAGCCTTCTTTAGCCTTGCAATCAACTGAACCTTTTGTGATGCACGCTATGGTGGCTAAATTGCCGGAAGTTGATTTAGGTAAATGGGAAAAAGCTAAAGTTAAGCGACAGGAGATTAAGGTAGAAGCTGCCGAAGTTGAAAAATTAGTGGAGCAAATTAAAGACAGCCGCGCTTCTGAAGCCGCAGTTACCCGCGAGGCTCGCCTAGGTGATCGCGTAGAAATGGATTTTGAAGTGAGTTTGGGTGGTGTTACTCTAGATGGCGGTAAGCAAATCGGCTATCCTGTTATTTTAGGTAGCGGCCAGCTGGTGCCCGGCTTTGAAGATAGTTTAGTCGGGCTAAGCAGCGGCCAAGAGAAGAAATTTGAACTTACTTTTCCCTCTAGTTATCGGCCTGACCTGGCGGGTAAAAAAGCCAATGTTTGGGCTAAGATAAATCAAGTATTTGAACGTACTTTACCTGAATTAAACGATGAGTTCGCTCGGGGCTTAGGTAAGTTTGAAGGCGCGGAAGATTTTCAAAATAAATTAAAGCAGAATTTACATGATGAAAAACAGGCCCATGAGGAGCAAAGATTGGAGCGAGCCATGCTGGAAGCAGTGGTCGCACAAACAAAATTTGAACCTATCCCTGAGGTTCTTTTAGAGAATGAAGCTGAAACTATGTTACATGAATTAAGGCACGGCATAGAGGAGCGCAAGTTAGAGTGGTCGCAATATTTGGCTAGCATTCAAAAGGATGAAGCTGCACTTAAAAAGGAGTTTAGCACTCCGGCGGAGCGTAGGGTAAAAGTAGCTCTGGTGGTGCGCGCTTTTGCCCGCCAAGAAAAACTAGAAGCTGATGAAGCGGCTGTGGAGCAGGAAGTAGCACACACTCTAGAACATTACCGTGGCGATCAGCGCGCCGAGGCACAATTCAATAATGAAGATTACAGAAACTATGTGAAGCAGGTGCTGACTAACAGGCGAGTAATTGAGTGGTTGAAGAAGAAGCTGGTGGAATAATTTGAAATTTAGTTGAAAGTCAAAAGCGCTTAAACTTTGGTTTAAGCGCTTTTAGTATTCGCGGGAAATTCAGTTGAATGTTTCCCAAATTTTTTCATCCTGTTGGACCTCTTTGAGATTGCGTGGCCGGTGGATGATATTTCCAAAGAACATCCGTTCTTCTACTTTAAAGAAGGTGTCCATGGTTCCATAAGTGTGTCTTATGGTGCCGGTGCGGCATAGTAGAGGGTTGGCTTTTTGTCCGCAAGCATCAAATAATCTCTGAATAATGTCTACTCCTTCCACTTTGCCGAATAAACACGGCTGATCAGCATCTTTTTCAATAATTACAGCTAGTAGCAGCCCGTTGATCTGTGGGTAGATTTTTTTAACCATTTCATCTGTTAAGCAGACTTTTTTGGTGGCCGTGACCCTTATGCCGTGCTGGAATTCAAGGTCATGCAGGATGTCATCCGCATGTTCCATGGCTGCTGGTTTTATTATGAAGAAACTGTGTTCCATTTTTTTGCTTCCTTTTGTTTGTTTATTTTGATATTATTTGAAATCAAGCTATCTTATATCTATAGTGTAATTTTGTCAATATGCTATTTGGTTCACATGTTTCCGCGGCTGGCGGGGTAGTCAATGCTCCGGAGCGCGCAGCCCAAGTTGGCTGTGAAGTTTTTCAGTTTTTTTCGCGTCCCCCACAAGGTGGACCTGGGGCGAAGCTTAGTGAGAGCGCGATTAAAGATTTCAAAACAAACTGTCAAAAGCTTGGGCAAAAAGAAAGCTACATTCACGCGCCATACTATATTAATTTTGCTTCCACTGTTCCGCGCATTCGTTACGGCTCCATTGCTGTGGTACGTGAGGAACTAGAGAGGGGTAGTTTGCTAGGAGTTAAATATTTAATGACTCACTTGGGTTCTACTAAATCAGCTGGTTCAAAACTCGGCTTCCATAAAACTTGGCGCGCGATTCAGCGGATTTTAGATGGGTATAAGGGCAGTTGCCTTTTGTTGCTTGAAGGCTCGTCTGGCGCGGGTGATTTAGTAGGCAGTACTTTTGATGAGTTAAGAGATTTAATTAAGAATGTCGAAAGTGTAGCTAAGTATAAGGGCAAGGTGGGGGTGTGTTTGGATTCGTGCCATATGTTTGCTTCAGGGTATGATCTGCGCACTTCAGTAGCAGTTAAAAAAACCCTGGATGAATTTGGTAAAAAAGTCGGGTTTAAATATTTAAAATTAATGCACTGTAATGATTCCTGGGGCGAGCTTGGCGGTAAGCGAGACAGGCACGAGCATTTGGGCAAAGGTAAGATTGGTTTAGCTGGTTTTAAGGCGCTAGTAAAAGATAAAAGGTTAAAGAATGTTAATTTTATATTGGAGACCCCCAAAGATAATCCCCAGGATGATCCACGCAACCTTGCTATACTTAAGAAATTCAGAGGAAAATAATATGAAGATAACAAAACTAGGGCATTGTTGCTTGATAATTGAGCAGGGGGAAACTAAAATCCTGACTGACCCAGGAGAGTATTCTGATGCGCAAAATAGTGTTAGAGGGATTACTCACATACTCATTACTCATGAGCACTATGATCATTTTCATGTGCCATCACTTAAACTAGTATTAGCAAATAATCCTAAGGCAGCAATTTATACTAATAGTGCGGTGGGTAATTTAATGTCCCGCGAGAAATTATCTTATGAATTATTACAGCACGGGGATAAGCAGAAATTAGGTAGTTTTGAAGTAGAAGGTATTGGCACCGAGCATCATGTTATTTATAAAGCTCTGCCTTTGGTGATGAATACGGCTATGTGTTTGATAACAAGTTTTTTTACCCAGGGGATGCCTTAACAGACCCCAAAAGACCCTTGGAAATGTTAGCCTTACCTATTACCGGTCCATGGCTCCCGATTGCCGAGGCGATAGATTATGCTCGAGCACTGAAGCCTAAGAGGTGTTTTCCAGTGCATGATGCTAATATAAAAAAGCCAGAAGGCATGTATCGGGTAGCTAGCAGGTTCTTGCAGCCAGAAAATATAAATTTTGAGAATTTTGAATTAGGCAAAACTTATGAACTCTAAGCAACTTGCAATTTTAGCAGCTAAGAAAGCCGGCCGCATTTTATTAAAAGAGTTTAAGAGCGATAAGAAAGCTTTTGCTTTAAAATCTTCGCATGAGATAGTAACCCAGGCTGATAAAAAAGCCGAGAAAGTTATTTTATCTTTACTCAAAAAACATTCACCTAACTCACGGATACTTTCTGAAGAGTCTGGTTTGTACGATTTTAACACTAATTGGTTGTGGGTGGTGGATCCGTTGGATGGCACGACTAATTTCCGTGTGCACAATCCTCTATTTTCCGTGTCCATCGCCTTGTATCATCAAGATAAACCAATGCTAGGGGTAGTGTACGCGCCGTATTTGGATGAGTTGTTTGTGGCGGAAAAAGGTAAGGGAGCTTGGTTAAATGGTAAAAAAATTCATGTGTCTAAAACTAGTGAATTATCTAAGTCTTTCTTAACTTATTGCTATGGCACTCACCCTAAGCACATGCGCATGGCAGTGGAGCTTTATCGTTATTTCAAAATGAAGTCTGTGGATATGCGACAAATGGGTAGCGCGGCCATTGAACTTGCTTGGGTAGCAGCGGGGCGTACAGAAAGCATAGTGATACCAGGCACGCACCCGTGGGATGCGGCTGCTGGGGTGCTGTTAGTTACAGAGGCTGGTGGTAAAACCACGGATTTTCACGGGCAGCCTTGGCGTTTTGTGGATAAAAAAAGCGGGAAAATTAGTTTGACAGCGGATTTACTAGCAACCAATGGTAAAATTCATAGTAAAATTTTGCATCGTTTAAAATAGTCAGATTGTATCCACAATCTAGCCACACTGTGTCCACCTTTTTGCCCTATTGGGGGCATTTTTTTATTTTGGCAGCCTGGTATAATTAGAAATCCGTATGTCTAAGTACAATCTCCCAGAAATCCAAGAGCTTCGTGCTGTGAAAACTGCGCGGGAGATTGGTAATATTGTTCGGGCGCAACGTATAAGCGAGCAAGTTTTAGAAGAAGTTTTAAAAAAAATAAAGGCAGGCGTGAGTGAAATTGCCTTAGCTAGATTTATAGTAAATAGTTTTAAACGTAAAGGTATTAAAGCCTTGGCCTTTGAACCGATTGTAGCTTTTGGCCGTGGCAGTGCTGACATTCATCACTGGCCAACTAAAACTAAACTTAAGAATAATCAAATAGTGATGTTTGATTTTGGTTGCACTGTTGATGGATACTGTTCTGATATGACGCGAACGTTTTTCTTTGGTGAGCCAACTGCTAAATTTAAGCGAGTTTATAAAGCAGTGCTAACAGCGCAAGAACGTGCTCTTAAACTTTTAGCTCGGGGCGAAAAGCAAGCCAAGAAAATTGATAACATCGCTCGTAGCTACTTGCACCGTAAGTTTGGTAAAACCAAATTTACCCATGGCCTAGGCCATGGGATTGGCACAGTGATTCACGAATGGCCGAATTTTAAACCCAGCATCCCAGATGTATTGCCAGTTAATAGTGTAATGACAGTTGAGCCAGGAGTTTACTTGCCAGGCTGGGGCGGAGTAAGAATTGAAGATATGGCGCAAATTAAGAAGCGCGGTATTAGAGATTTAACCCAGGCACCTAAGGATTTTAATTCAATAGTTATTAGTTAATATGTGCCGCTTAAAAGTAAAAGTTATCGCTAATTCTCACCGCCCAGGTCTAGTAGCCTTGGTGGATAAGGTGCTGCATTGTAAGGTCTCGGCACCACCAGTGGATGGCCGCGCAAATAGGGAGTTGGAAGAGACCTTGGCAGAGATTTTGCGCTTGGCTAAGAGTGCGGTTAATGTACGCTGGGGGCACATGGCACGCATAAAAACCGTGGAGGTGGAGGAAATTGACGAAGATAGGCTTTTTGCTATACTAAGGCAGCATTTAAGTGACAGAGTACGTGTATAGTTCTGCAATTTTGCGGGTATCGTATAACGGTATTATGCTACCTTGCCAAGGTAGAGAAACGGGTTCGATTCCCGTTACCCGCTCCAAAGAAAATCGTTTCACAAAAGTAGTGGAGCGATTTTCTTTAAGGTGATAGTATTATTATATGAAAATAAGTAAAATCATATCATTTGTTATAGCATTAATATTCGGCGTGTTTATGTTTGTATATGGTGAATATGATGATAGTCCGGGCGGGCAATTATTAGGTTTGATATTATTTATTATTGGAGTTATAGGGTTAATAAGGATTAAAAAATACCATAAAGTATGAAACATCTGACAGAGTTGGATAAGCGTGTGGCGGAAGTGAAGCGCATGCACCACGAAGGCAGAACTGAGGATTTCCACCGCACTGGCGTGGGCGGATATTTGCGTGATTTTGTTTATGGCGCTAATGATGGCATCATCACCACCTTTGCGGTGGTTGCAGGTGTAGCCGGAGCAGATCTTTCAGCTCGTGTGGTGCTAATATTAGGTTTTGCCAATCTGCTGGCCGACGGGTTTTCTATGGCCATGAGCAATTATTTAAGTGAAAAGTCAAACCGCGGGTTTATCGCGGCTGAGCGAGCACGCGAAGAATGGGAAGTGGGAAAACTGCCAGAAGAAGAGAAAAAAGAAATCAGGGAAATTTACGAGAAAAAGGGTTTTAAGGGGGAGGTTTTAGATGGTGCCGTAGCCGCCATCACTGCGAATAAAAAGTTATGGGTAGATGAGATGATGATAGGTGAACATAAACTCATAACCGAGAATGGCGATAATCACCCTTGGAAAAACGCTAGCATTACTTTTGCTGCTTTTGTGGTGGCAGGTTTTGTGCCCTTAGTGCCGTATTTTGCCGGCCTTTCTGCTCGCGTCACTTTTCCTTATGCTATTACAGCTACCGCTGCCATACTTTTCATAGTCGGCGGGCTCAGGACTTTAATCACCGGCCGCAGGTGGTATGTAGCTGGTGCGGAAATGTTAGTGGTGGGAATGCTGGCCGCTGGTGTGGCCTATGCCGCTGGCGCCTTTTTGAGCAAAATTGTGCCATAGAAGATAATTAATTTGGACAACCATCCAGCAATGCTTAGGCTTGCTGGTTTTTGTATTTGTGCTAAGGTGGTGGCAAATAATCAAAAATAAAAAATAAAGAGGTGAAAAAATGTACTTTAATTTAGCTAAACTTTCCCGAGACGAGATCGTGGAGTTGAAACCTGGCGACATCGGAGCCAGCACCCTGAAGCTGGAGGAAATCCTCAGGATTTTCTCAGCCCAGAATCTATTTTATATGTATGATTATGCTAGTTCGCATAATCGTAAGAAAAAATTATCGCCCCATGTGATTTTACCCACTGGCCGGCATACTGATTTTTATATTCAGCAGGAGGCTTTACTGAGAAATTCAGCCCTAGCTGAAATACTAGGCACACAATTACTTAAAAAGCTGAAGCTGGGCAGGGAAATATCCAAGCTGTCGCCACGGGAGCGCCGTGAGCAGCCACCTGTTTGGGTGGTGGGGCCAGATTATGGCTCAGCCTTTTTGGTGAGCGCTATGGCGCGCGAATTACAAGCTTGGCAAGCAGTTACAAAAAAGATTGAGGGTAAGGACCAAGAATGGTCTCTGCCACCTATCACAGCCAATTCTTTTGTCCAAATTGTTGACGATATTATTTCTAGCGCAGCTAGCTTAGTGGCCACTCGCAGTGCCATAGTGGAAGCCTTGCCCGTTGGTACAAAAATCAATATTCAGTCTGAGGCTGGTGTGGTTATCAATATGTCCGGCGTTAATAAAATAGGCGAGCTAGAGATAGTAAGCTTATTAAAGATAGAGCCACAAATTTGGTATAAAAGCGATTGCCCGCTCTGCCGACAAGGCTCACAGCCACTTTCAATGGAAAGTAATTGGCCAGAGCTCACTGCCGCTTGCTGGCGTGAGCCGCCAACGGAATCAGGTAAATATAGTATGCTTGGTTGAATTCATTTTAGCCCGCGCCCTTGTGGTAGCGGGCTTTTTCTTGACTTTTGGGGCGTTTTTAATTAAGGTACACAGGCTAAAATAAGAAAATCAAAAACAATCACTTTAAAAAGGAGTAAATAATGGAACAGAAAAAATCTGTGTCAGCATATAACTTTGCTGACCATGTTATTAAGTGCCAGCGCGAGCAAGGCTCTGTGCTGATATGTGGGCTTGATCCGCAGCTGCAGAAAATACCAAACTTTTTGTTTTTCAAGCATCGCCATCTTGAAACCACAAAAATGATAGGGGCAGTTATATCAGAATTCAACAAAAGGATAATTGATGCAGTTCAGCCTTATGTCTGCGGATTTAAACCTCAGGTCGCTTTTTATGAGCGATTCGGCCACGAAGGTTGGAACGCCTTGCAGTGGACCAGCCAGTGGGTTCAGGATACAGGGTTGATTGACCTCTGGGACGCCAAAAGGGGCGATGGTGGGGATACGGCATCTGCTTATGCGGATTTACTTGTCGGTTATGAATACCCGGATTTTATTGATGATCAATTAGTCTGGGGTGTGTATTCTAGGTCCAACGTAGATTGCATGACAGTTCATGGTTGGATAGATGAAGCACAAATGCAGCCGATGTTGGCAAAGATAAAGCCGGCTGGTAAGGGGTTGCAGGTCGTATGCAAAACCTCATTCACTCCGGAATCGCGGATTGAAGAAATAGTGGCCAGAGACCATTCAAAGGTTTGGCAGCATTTAGCGTTGAATGTTCATTTCTGGTCCGAAGGTACAGAAGGTAAGGAGGGCTACAAAACCATTGGGGTGGTACTAGGGGCCACCAGATCGGAAGATGCTGATACCATGCGGAGAATGCTTCCCAAAAACCTGTTTCTTATTCCAGGTTATGGTGCTCAAGCCGGCGATGCTGATGGGGCTGTTCGGTCTTTCAACAAAGATGGTTTTGGTGGCATGGTCAACAGCTCAAGGGCGATTCTGTATGCCTATTGTAATAAAAAGGGGCAGTTTCAGTGCAACGAAGAAGATTTTGCCAAAGCTGCTGCCCTTGAAGCAGAGCGTTCTCGTAATGAACTTAATGAAGCATTAAATAAAAAAGTTAATTTACAAGAAATATAAGGAGTAAACAGTTGAGACACAAAACAGAAGAACAGATACATAAATGGATTGAGAAGTATTATCTTGATCCACTCGGGTTGTTAGCCAAGCTCAATGGCTATTATGAGTGCCCTAAAGATAAAGAGGGTAAGCGCCGAGGGCCGTTAGTAGGCTATGCTGGCAGATATGGCGAACAAAACCTTCAGTATGTGGGTGATATTTATGCGAATTTCGCTATGGCGGATGAAGAGCCGGTAGTGATGAAGCATTTTGCCGCCCAGTTGTCGGATAAGATGTTAGCCAGCATGAGAATTGGCAGAAAATTTATTTCCACTTATTGCGGAGCGCCTATGGGAGGAATTGGTTTAGCCATTCAGCTAGCATCAATGAGTACTGCCAGATTTGTTCATCCGGATAAAAAAATTACTGCCCTAGCCACAAAGGACAGCAGAGAGAAGAATGAACTGGTGTTTGATCGTCATCAGGTATATGAAGGTGAAACAGTGGCTATATGCGAAGATGTGTTGAATAATTTCAGTACGACCGAGGCTATGATCGCCCTGATTGAATCAACTGGTGCCGAGGTGGTAGCTATAATCGGCTTATTGAACAGGTCAGTTAAAGTAGGTGACCACTATGACTATCAGGACAGATCTATACCAGTATTTTCTCTGGTGCAAAAAGAAATCCCCCAGTATCAGCAGGATGATCCGGCGGTAGTCGCTGATATTGCTGATGGTAAGGTAGTGTGGAAGCCTAAAAATGACTGGAAATTGTTAAAAGAGGCTATGGATAAAGCCGCCTAAAATAAAAATATTTTAACCGAGGCCCGCTTAAAGGAGAGCGGGCTTTTTTATTTGTTTTGTCCACAGGTTGACACGCTCACTGGGAGGACTATTATAAGTGGCAGTGTATATGATAAATAAGAAAGATAGCCAGATGGTTTGCGACTGCCCACTCGGGGGCGTTGTTCCCAATTTCGTTAATTAATCCTTCACCTACAGAGGTGAAGGATTTTTTATAATCAGAAAAAATTGAAATTTAAAAACTAAATATAAATCAACAAATCAAGAGGTAGAAATGAAAACCATACAAGAATGGCAGGAAATTATTTTATCCTGCGGCAGTAATGCAGTAACTTTCCTGGAAAAAGCAGGTTTTTTATACATAAGGCCGGAAATTGGTCTGAAAAAACTTGGCCCAATAGTAGGCCGCGGCTCTACTTACACAGTAGAAGGTCAGCCTGGCATAAGGTATCGTTATGTCAGCGAAAATTATTATAACGGGACTGAATTATTGACTTGTCCGCAAGTGGTGATAAATCATTTGGCGAATTTGCTGGTGGGTCAAATGAAGACCAGTTATGCAGCTAAGGGGGTTGAGTTTAGAGGTGTTGGTAAAATTGGCATTAGGCTCGCCCAAACTATTAGTGTGATACGTGAGCAGGACCCCAGCAATCATCCAGCTGATAATGGGGAGGAGAATAGAATAGCCTTAGTACAGGATATTTTAGAGCCTGTGAGTTTGATTGAGAATATCAGAGTTGTTTTGGCTGAAAAAAAGAAAGTGGCCTTTGTCTGCTGCATAATAAATCCAGAGCAAGCTTTTGATAGTTTTTTACCGCTTACGCCTCATACACACAACGGTCCGCTTCAGCTGGTTACGCTGATTAAGCAGATGCTTACCAAATATCAGCAGGACTATCCTTTGGTGGAGGAAGACATAAAAAATAATAATATCGTCTGGGAGCCAAAAGAAAATTGGCATATACTTGCCAAGGTCATGGAAGAAGCGAATACAGCTGATCATTCGCGAGATGTGAAGCCGCAGTCTTCAGCTAAACAGGCGATTAGCCAAGAAGCATTAAAAGAACATGTAGTAATTTAAATAAATCCCCGTTGCCGTAATAGTGGTAACGGGGATTTTCTTGTCAAAATCAGTTAAAAGTGTTATTTTTTGGCTGCTGTATATGGGCGAGTGGCGGAACTGGCATACGCACAGGACTTAAAATCCTGGGCCCGCAAGGGATTGAGGGTTCGATTCCCT
>CAZRDN010000005.1:0-12342 GCA_964598875.1 uncultured Gammaproteobacteria bacterium | reverse complement strand
AAAGTGCCATTATCAGTAAGCAGTCTCAGGTAAATACTTTGAGTAAGCAACTTAGCGTACTGGACGATAAGATCGCCCAAGCTGAACTGGAATTGGAAGCTAATGAACTAAAACTGAATACAGTTACTTTGCAAATACAAGCAGTGACCCTTGATATTGCTAAAAGAGAAGATGATATTGCTGATAAAAAATCGCAGGTAGGGGAATTGATAAGGCAGCTTCACCAAGCAGACCAGAGAAGCCTACTGGAGGTAATGGTGCTGAATTCTTCATTGGCCGCTTTTTTTGATCAGCTGAATTACTTGGAAGAACTGGATAGATCACTACAAAAAGATATAAACGAACTAAAGATCATTAAAGCTGAGTTGGAAAAACATCAGCAAGAATTAGCCAGTTATCGCGTAGAATTAGTAAAATCACGTGAAGAAACCGAATTGGCCAAGTCTAATTTAGAAACTGAAAAAGAAAGCAAGCAATCCTTATTGCAAGTCACACGACAGTCAGAAAATCGCTATCAGTCATTGCTAGCCCAGACTGAAGCGGAAAGGGAACAAGCTAATAGGGAAGTGGCTGAGCTGGAAGCAGAGATTCGCCAGCGCCTACAATTAGCTGGCCCAGATGCTTTGGAACAGTTGGGAGATACTAATTTTATCTGGCCAGTGACCCCGAACCATGGTATCTCCACTTACTTTTACGACCCGACATATATTTTCCGTCGCTATTTTGAGCATCCAGCCATAGATATTCCTAAACCACAAGGTACAGATATCAAGGCCGCCGCCTCAGGCTACATAGGACGAGCTAAAGACGCTGGGTTGGGCTATAGCTACATTATGATAATCCACAAAGACGGCTTTGCCAGTGTTTACGGGCATGTCAGCCGGATTGATATTGCTGAGGGCAGCTATGTAACCAAGGGCCAAGTGATCGGCGCGGTTGGCGGTTTACCTGGTACCCCAGGTGCTGGCCGTTTAACCACTGGCCCGCATTTACATTTTGAGATCCGTTCCAATGGCATTCCGGTAAATCCGCTTGATTATCTGCCTTAGGCTAGGGGATAGGCAAAATAAAAATCCCCAACCTATTAACTAGGTTGGGGGGTTAATTGAGAGTTTATGAACTCTCTTTTTCTTCAGATTTTGTTTCTGCTTTTACTTCCTCCTTTTCTTTGCTTTTTTCTTGCTTTATAGACTCTTTGGCCTCTTTCTTGTCTTTTTTATTAATTATTCCTGTTAAAAATGTTATCAGTGGCATTAAACTATTACCATTACCACCATCTCCTGACATACCAAGGACTTCAGGGACAATAGGATGTTTGCCTGAGGTAAGATCCTGCAGAGCCTGAATGAGAGTGGCGCCTTCTTGGCCAAATATTTCAGATTTAGCGCCATATACTCTTTTGATTTCTTCAGCCAATCCTGCTGCTTTGGCTTTAATAAAGTTAGCCTCAGCTTCACCTTCTTTAGTGCGTAATTCTTTGAATTGATCAGCTGCTTTGATCTCAGAAGCCAAGGCCAAAAGGTCAGCATCAGCTTTAGCTTTACGCTCAAGTACATCAAGATAATCCTTGGCTTCAAAATGTTCCATCCTCACTTGATGTATTTTTACACCATATTTACCCTCGACTACTTTTTTAAGATCTCTTTCAATATCAGGCAAAACTGTTTTTTGATTAGCTGTGATTACATCAACATTATTTTCCCTGATGAATTCAACTGTTACGCCATAAAGTACGGCCGCCACAACTTCTTTAATGAAATTTTTAGCTGTACCAAAAGCTGCCACAATTACAGCAGCGCTTTCAGCAGGAATTGTTAATATCACATTAAAGTCGTATGTTACCTCGATTCCGTCTTGACTACGTTCAGTTATACTTTGAAGTTCAGCATCCCACTCGCTGTATGTATCTTGTCCAAAGAATAACGATAATTGTCGTGTGGGAATTTCAACCAGATCAAGTAAACGACCGTGCTTCAGAGAAGCATCTACTTCGTCCTTTTTAAATTCACCTGGCAAAGGATACTGTGCTGGCTCCAAGGCCTTCACATTAATACCATTGCCACCAACACGTACTATACGACCACCACGGAAACCTTTTTGAGTGATATCTCGGTTTATTGCACCAGTTGATAGTATCATAACTTCAACCGTGCCAGGCTTAACCACTAAAGGGTTCACCAAGCTGACATCAAACACAAAACGGTTTATATTAAGAAGTTTTCCTGGGCGTATCAATCGCCAGTGCATACCAACTGTGCCCTTAAGTTTGTCAAACTCCACAATATTCTGGTAGTCTTCTGTTTCGTGTTGTGGACCTTCAAGCAGATGCTTTAAACTACGGCCCGCTACTTTCCTTTCTGGATCTACTTTGAATCTAAAGATATCATCATACTTCAATACCTTATCCTCAGTATCGAGTTTATCATTTTCAACTTCTGTTCCTTTTTCGCCTGCAAATTTAGTTGGATCAATCTCTTCTTTACCAAATTTACCAGCAATGACTTTTTCTATATCGTCAAATCCGCCTAATCTGGCAAAAATAGCCCCTTCTGGCATCTGGTATTCAGAATCTTTGCAAGTTACCATACCAAATTTATCACCTGGTATTGAAAATGGTTTATAGTATGATTTATCAGTCGCACTGTGAGGTAATTTACCGTCATCAACCTGAAAAGCCACTAGATCAATCGGTCCGATAAACCCAGGTGTTAAGAAAGAGCGCTGTACGTTAAGTTCTCCTCCTTCAGCAATAAACTGCCTTGGGTCTTCATATATGTCCAGAGAGGGCATAACCTTAGCTGTTTTTCTACCAGCCTTAAGTGTTTGGCCGATTCTAGAACGGATGTACCAGACTGCATCTGATGGTACCTCAGTGAAATTGAAATAAGCAACATCGTTCCACCAAACATTTTTATACCGCCAACCTTGTAATTTTTTACCTGGTTGCCAGCCGGCTTCACCTTCGAACGCCATTACTTGTCTGGCTTCACCTGAACGCGAGAATAGGCGATACCATTTGATGTACTGCTTATAAGGCACAATGAAGATATTACCCGGGTTCAAGAATACAGCCATAGGCAAACCTACGATTATAGCCAGTACCACACCTGTGAAGCTGGTTTCTCCTATTGGGTTAAAGTAGAAAAATACACCTACAAAAAGGGCAGCTCCTATTAAGCGTCTTATGAGCATTTCTGCTGGCCGAGGTGTTTGCCAGTTGCTAGCGGCTGTGGCTGTGCTTGCAGACGCTGATTTGTTAAGAGGGAATGTTGTTTTCCCAACTTGTCCGACATAAGCCGGTTTTAGTCCGTTTTGCATATCCCAATCAGGATGTACAAAACCGCTACTTTTTGACTTTGATAGTAGTCCGACAAAGATCAGCACAACGACCACTACAATGATTAATGCCAATACTTGCATGGCTTACTCCTATATTTTGTTATTGATATTGTTAAATTCCTTTGTTTATTAAAGTTACAAAAATTCGTTGTAACAGCTCATACTACAACAAATAAATATTTTTGTCAAGGCAAGAAACGCACCTAGATTTTTGCCTTAGTTTATTGCTTTAAAGGATGGAATTTGTGATGTGTGGTTTCTGCATACCTGTCTGAGGCATGCACATAGCGGGTAGTGGTATCCAGTGATTCATGCCCTAAAAGCACCTGAATAGCTGCTGGGTTCGCGCCTTGTTCAGCTAGATACGTAGCAAAACCGTGCCGCAGGCTATGGGCTGAAGTTGGTACATTAATGCCTAATTGTTCCCGGTATTGCTTAATTTTCATTTGTAAATAATTAGTAGATAAACGTTTATTCGTTTTAGCTGCATTTTCACCCCGATAAGGAATAAAAAGGGCGTTTAATTTATCTTCCCTAGTTTTTAAATATACTTCCAAACGTTTCATCGCCCGTGGAGTTAAATAAACAAAACGTTGTTTTTTACCTTTTCCAGTTATAAAGATTCGTCCTGTGGTATCAATTTGATTTCGGTTCAAGCTCACCAACTCAGAAATACGCATACCAGTGGCAAATAAAACTTCTAACACAGCGCGATTACGTAAAGCGACTGCTTTATTTTTCTCTAATTTTTCCGGCGACTCGATTAATTTCACTAGCTCATTAAGCTCAGCCACTTGCGGATGCTTACGCTCGGTCTTGACCAGCTTCACTGCCTCAGGCGGCAGGGGAGTAGGGTGATCTAATTCTATCAAGTATCTTAAATAAGCACGTAAACTCGAGAGCATGCGGTTGATTGAATAGCTTTTCAAACGCACCTCAGCCAGTTGTTTGGTGGTAGTTTTACGGTCACGAGAGGTGAGATAGGCTTTGTAACGTTCAATGTCCTTTTTATCAAGTTTGGAGAATGCCTTGTTCAGCTCATTGATGAAATCAGCTAACACCCCCAGATCACGTTCATAGTTATAAACTGTCTCTGGTGAATAATTATTGGTTTGTAAGGATAATAAGAAGTCGTCTAGATAGGGAAGGGCCTCTTTTGGCTTGTTAGCGGATTTAGTCATATTTAATTGAGTGTAAGGGATATTATACTCAGTTTATCATAGATATTAAAATAAGGCAAATAATACCTATATGGCCCCTTCGCCTTGTAAAACCTCAACTAGTGTTGGATAGGAAAAATATACACGCACGTCATGCCCTGGCTGTATTAGCTCTATCATTTCCATATTAGGCCGAGTGATCAACTTAAAACCCGCCTGGGGCAAAGCCCAGTGCTTAAAGGCCCTATAGTCGCTTAAGGTGAAATCCGCATCACCTCTCTCAGGCCTAGTGGTATCTGGCTGCCTGATTTTCAGCAAGGGCAAGGTACCAGAGTACGTCTCAAATCGTTCTAGCGCAAATAAAAGACCGTTAGGATATTCCTTAACTAACCGACCTAATTGGCCGGCTGATTTTACTAAATCTTGATACTCCACCTGAGTTTGTGAAAATACACAAGCATAATTCACCGGTATGTTTTTCTCATGAGTAAATTTATCTTTAAGTTCACATGCTTTAGCCACTATGTCCTTAATTAATATTTCCAATTCTTGACTACTCATAAAAAATAATTAAGCGTCGCAAAATATTTAAGTAATTATTTCAACTTGAAGTAAAGGCGGTTACCAAAGCGCACATCAATGTATTGTAATTTAGATCTGTCATCCTTGATCCTTTCTTCTAGTAACCTTTTCAAACTCTCCACTTGGGATAAAGCTGATGACTCCCCTGTAACATTCACATACCAGCCTTCGGGCATATTAACCTCCATCGTGGGCAGAGCTAGGCTATCTAAAACAATATACTGGGGTAGTAATTCCGGCAGCTGGCTTTGCCAGGTCTCATAAAGTTCATCAATAAAGGTTACCACCTCTGGTTTTATCGCCTCATTACCCAGGCTGCGCTTCGGCCCATCGCGTTCAACCACCAATGGCAACTTACTAACTTCATCAGCCTGCGATTGGATCTGCTGCACTAGGACGCCTCTCCTATCCACTAAATATTGGCCGTTATCAGACTTAAGCACAGCAGCTATCACATTTTTAGCTACATTGATCTTTAGAACATTAGGCCAATGCCTGGTAAAATCCACTTCTTCAATATAGAATTCGCTAGCTAAAATGCCGCGAGCTGCCTGAGAACTGAAAAATATGAGGTTAGACTGGGGTAAAAAATACCAGCGTCGCGTGGTCATAAAGTCATTCAATATCTGCGCCAGGCGGTCCTCTGTGGGCTTGAAACCGACATTATTTATAACTACGTTCTTTATGGTGAATATGGGAGAATACAACAACGCCGCGACCAGGCCTGATAGGAAAATTAAAATGCTCAAATACAGCCACTTGCGCCAGGCTGGTTTGTTTTTTTTATAGTAGGCACGCGACAGTTTCCGTGTAACCTGCGGAGCCGTGTGATCGGACAGAGCAAAGTCACGACGCCTAACTGGTCGACGGGGTCGCTGATTTTTTACTAACGATACCATTTAGCTTTGGGTTGATAGGTGCGATTAAGCTTGGCTTGGTCAGACTGCCGGCTTAAGGCCAGCTCGATAAGTTTGTCCAATAATTTTCGATAAACCAAGCCTGATTTTTCCCACAATTTTGGATACATACTAATACTGGTAAAGCCTGGGATAGTATTAACCTCATTTAAAAATATTTGCCAAGTGCTAGGCTGTACCAAAAAATCTATCCTAGCCATGCCAGCTAAGTCTAAAGCTTTAAAAGCCTGGCAAGATAGCTCTCTTACTTTATTCATAACAGATGTGGGCAAGGGCGCTGGGATGACCGACCTTGATTTGCCGTCAACATACTTAGCATCGTAATCGTAAAACTCATTTGAGGCTATTATTTGCCCAGCGATTGAGGCCTGGGGCTTGTGATTACCCAAAACCGCTACTTCAATTTCCATAGCTTTTTCAATGGACTGCTCAACTATAATACGGTTGTCATATTTTAAAGCCAGTTTAATCGCCGCCATTAAATCTCTCCCCTGCTTTACCTTACTAATACCAACAGACGAACCAGCGTTGGCTGGTTTTACAAACAAAGGTAAACTTAATTTTTTCAAGCGTCGCAAAATATAAGCTGATGAACTTTTAAATTCTTGAGCTGTGAAATACTCAAACATCGGTGTGGGAATGCCTCTGGCTTGGTATATTTGCTTTTGAGCTATCTTATCCATACCCAGAGCACTGCCTAATACGCCAGGGCCAACATAAGGCACGCCGGCTAATTCTAATAGTCCTTGCAAAACACCATCTTCACCTTGAGTGCCATGGATTAAAGGAAATATCACATCTACTTTTTTACTGGTTGGTTCTGGTAAAATTGCTTGGCTTTTTTTTAAATTAAAATTCTGGCCGGCCTTAAGTATAGGCATGGCCTTATCCCCCATCAGCCATTGTCCTTTTTTATCTACGCCTATAGGTACGACATGATATTTGGCTTTATCCAAATTTTTCATGACCGACTCGGCCGAAACCAATGAAACCTCGTGTTCAGACGAACGTCCACCAAATATAACTCCAACTCGTAATTTTTTCCTGGGCATATTTTCTAATTTAGAATACGAGGTATTAAAGGATTAATTCTGGTCACAACTTCGTAATTGATAGTTTTGCTTATTTTAGCTAAATGGTCAGCTGTTACCTCATGGCCAGCTTGTTGACCAATCAATATCACTTCTTCGCCCACTTTTAGATGTTTCACAGACGATGCATCTACCATAGTCACATTCATGCAAATACGCCCAATTATAGGACACTTTACACCCTTAATAATAACATACCCTTTATTTGATAAGGCCCTTGATAGCCCATCCCAATAACCTACAGGCAAAACAGCCATGGTGGTCCTTTTTTTAGTGATGAAAGTGCGGTCATAACCAACTGGCGTATTCTTAGGCAAATTTTGGATAGCGATTATCTGTGTTTTCCAGATTAAGGCTGGTTGTAATTTAAAGGCTGGATAAATCTTTTTAACAACCTGCTTATTTTCTGGACTTGGCCACAGGCCATATAAGGCAATACCTAAACGCACTAAGGATAAATGCGTCCCGGCAGCCGTAGTTATAGCGGCACTGCAGGCCATATGTTGTAACAAATCCTTAGGTAAATTACCTGGCAGTTGTTTTATAAATCGTTGGTAAGCTGCCAATTGTTTTTTTAAGAATTTCTGGTCAGCTGATTCGGCTGTGGCAAAGTGTGAAGCAATACCTTCCAACTTCAGCTGAGGTGATGATAGTACCTTATTTATAAAAATCTTAGCCTCTTTAGGAAAAAGGCCCAATCGCGCCATACCAGTTTCTAATTTCAAATGCACTTTCGCCGGCTTCTTAGCTTGGCGCGCCGCTGACTTTAAAGCCTCCAGTTGGGCTGGTTCATACACCATAAAAGAAAGCTGGTGTTTAATGGCCCATACCAGATCGTCCTTTTTAAAAGGCCTAAAAAAACTAAGCACTAAGACAGGCAATTTAAGGCCGCTTCGCTTTAACTGTATTGCTTCTTCTAAGGAAGCCACCCCCAGCCAGTCAACCTGCTTAGACTCTTGGGCAATGAGCGCCACCAATTCCATACCATGACCATAGCCATTGCTTTTAACCACGGCCATGAGCTTTGTTTTCTGGCCTATAAGACGACGATGGGCACGGATGTTTGCTATCAGTGCCCGCCTTTTAATCTCCAACCAGCTATGAGATGCTAATTTTTTCATGCTTTACCAATACTTTTCATTTTACCCATAAAGGGGCGTAAAACCTTGGGCACTTCAATAGTGCCATCTGCTTGTTGGTAATTTTCTAAAATAGCAATGATTGTCCGACCCATGGCAAAAACCGTGCCGTTCAACAAATGCATGAACTCGGGCTTGCCTTCGTGTGTCTTATAACGACTATTCAACCTTCTGGTCTGAAAATCAGTAGTAGTGGAGCAAGAATGGGTTTCGCGGTACCTGCCTTCAGATGGAATCCAGGTTTCAATATCATATTTCCTGGCGGCCGGATCACCTAGATCAGCCGTGCACATTTTTACCACTTGATAAGGTAACTTTAAGCCCTGCATCAACTCTTCTTCAATCGCCAAAAGTTTCTCGTGTTCAGCGTCAGATTCTTCTGGGGTGCTAAAAATGACCATTTCTAATTTATCGAATTGGTGCACCCGCAGAATTCCCTTGGTATCCTTGCCGTACGAACCAGCTTCGCTGCGGAAGCTGGTGGAAAAAGCTACATACTTTTTAGGCAAATCTTTTTGGTTCAAGGTTTCGTTTAAATACATCGGGCCAACAGATTGCTCGCTGGTACCAACTAAATACAATTTATCTTTTAACAAATGATATGTCTCTTCCTCTCCGCCATGCTCCAAATAACCCATGGCCTGCATAGCTTGCTCATTTACCAGCACCGGAGGTACTACGGGCGCGAAGCCATGCTGCCGAGTGATTTCCAAACCATATTGCACTAGGGCAAACTCAAGTAAGACAGCTTCGTTCTTCAAATAACCAAAACGTGAGCCCGAGACTTTGGCAGCTCGCTCCATATCTATTAAATCATGAAGCTTAGCTAGCTCTAAATAATCTTTAGCTTGGAATTTGAATTTAGGTACTTTGCCAACTGTTCTTAAAATTTCATTATCAGCCTCACTCTCCCCTACTTTAACGTCCGCTTTGGGCAAATTAGGCAGCTGCCTTAAAGCAGTTTCCAGCTTAACGCCTAGGCTAGTTAATTCTTCTTCTTTGGCTTTTAGGGCTTCTTTATTCGCCTTGGCTTGTTCGCGATTTTCTGCGGTAAAACTTTTTTGCTGCTGCCTAAGCTCATCTACCTTCACTTGTACCTCACGGCGATCGCTGTCTAGTTTTAAAATTTCAGCAATATCAACCCGAACACCTTTGGCAGCCACGCCTTTTTGTACCTCCTCTGGGTGCTCACGAATATATTTAATATCAAGCATAATTGGCTAATTGTTTTAAATATGGTTCAAGCTTTATTATAGCCTGTTTTCGGTGATTTAGATACCCCGCTGCAGGATCATTGGCGGCTAACTCGCCGTGCGTTTTATTTGAACCTTGAGGCATAAAAATACGACGATAAGGAAAACCAGGAGCTACCACCCCGCGCGCTGCCATAGCTATTAAACCTGGCGCATGCGCGGTTACCGTGATAGTTTTTTGTCCTGGTATAGCCAAGGCTGCCACAGTGGTAAATTGAGCTTGCCTTCGGTCTGCTGGTATAGTCTTCAGTTTGGATAAAACCTCAGCTATAGCCTCTTCATCTGTGGCCTCTCTCTCATCTGGACCCCATACCCGCCGCGAATAAACACCTGGCCAGCCACCTAGAGCTTGGATTTCCATGCCAGTATCATCTGCTAGCGTGGGCAAATTACTCAATGCAACATAACTCTCTGCTTTAAGTTTCGCATTTTCTTCGATGGTAGCACCTGTTTCCTCTACTTCGTCAGTTATACCTAAATCGGCCAATGACAGAATTTCAAAATTATAATTCATCAGAATATCTTTGTATTCCTGGAGTTTAGCATTATTCCTAGTGGCAATTAATAATTTTGTTGGCATATGAAACTATTCGCCTATTCGCGCGAATTAGAGACATTCACTATAAACCAATATCAGGAGCGATTGTTTGCATGGCCTTAAGTTCAATATCAATCAATTCTGCCAAGCTTAAACCTATCATTTCCTGGCAACGGCTAATGATGTCGCGATTAACTCCTTTGGCAAAGGCTGGTGTTTTAAATTTTTTCATAACTGATTCTGGTTTAACCGAGGCTAATTTCTTATCAGGCTGAACGAGCGCACAAGCTACGATCAGGCCAGTTAATTCTTCGGCACACCACAAGGTTTTTTCCAGCAAAGTCTTAGGCTCAAACCCGTGCATATGATTATGCACGCGGACCGCTTCCACTACTTCTGCGGGAAAGCCAGCTTTGGTTAACCACTGAGCACCAATGATGGAATGCTCTTGGGGTGTCGGCTCTGTTAATTCCCAGTCAATATCATGTACTAAACCAGCTAAACCCCACAAGTCTTCGTCCTCGCCGAACTTACGCGCCAAGGCGCGCATTATAGCCTCGGATGCCAAAAGGTGGTTCCTGAGGAACTCACCTTTGACCTGGCTTTGTACTAAAGCCCAAGCTTGCTCGCGCTGCATTACCTAAATTACTCACTAACACCAATCGTGACTGATGTTGTACCCTCGGCCCCAGCCACGTAAATACCAACAGACCTTTCCCCTTTATTAGCTGATATGATGCTGGTACCGCCCATATTAGCCGTGCCTTCAATTTCCCAGCCTTCCTTTACCAGCTCGCTGTTGTAATAAGCCGAGACTTCTGACACTGATTTTGAGGTAGTGAACATAACAGAAGCGCCAGCCTGCCCGGTTTGTGGGTTAGTTGAACCGGCGTAGGAAATCTTAACACCTGACATAACTGGCACGTCACCAGGCCAATCAGAAGGTAAAGAAACATCCTCACCTGCCTGGAAAGTGCCTTCATCACTCTCATAAGTCCAGGTGTTGTCATCAAAATCAACATCGCCGTTGACACCGGCTTGTTCCATGGCGCGCTCCATGGCATTCTCAGCCATATTACGGCCAAAGAAGCCACGGGCCAGCCAGCCTATTAAGGCCAGGGCTACTACCACGATAACTATGATTAAAATCGTCTTTTGGCTCATACCCGAACCCGAGCCTGTAGGTGTGCCGGATTGTGCAGCCGGCTGCTGTATAGGATTTTGGTCCATATGTAAGTATCTTATTACGTAATTAAACTCTTATTTATTCCTCATCGGTGGGAAGATGACTGTTTCCCGAATTGGTTTATCCACTATAAAGCTGAACAAGCGTTCACTAAAACCAAAACCAGCCGCTGGGGGCATGCCATATTCCAGTGCTGTAATAAAATCCTCATCCAACATTTGTGCTTCTGTGTCCCCTGCTGCCCTTAGTTTCATCTGCTCTTCAAAGCGGGCACGTTGGTCTGCCGGATCATTTAGTTCTGAAAAACCATTACCCAATTCACTGCCACCGGCAATTATTTGAAAACGCTGTACTCGCCCAGGCTCTTGCTTGTGCCTTTTAGCTAAGGGGCTTACTTCCACTGGATGATTTATCAGGAATATAGGACCCTTAACCTTGGGGCGCGCCATCTTTTTCCAAAATAGATCAATCAAACGGCCAGCCCCCATATTATCTTCGTATTTTATTTTATGCTTACTCAATAACTTCTTTAACTTAGCTTCATCATTCACTCCAGCTAAATCTTCACCGGTCAATTCCTTTATCAGTTCAAAATAATCGCGTCGTGGCCACTGGCCTGACCAGTCCAATTCTTTGCCATCAAGCATGGAAATCTGACTGCCTGTGACCGAACGCACCAAATCCTGATAAAGGTTTTGGGTAAAATCCATCATGGTTTCATAATCGGCGTACGCCCAATAAAGCTCACACATATCATAATCTTGCAGGTGCTCGGTATCTATACCCTCGTTACGGAAGACCTTACCGATTTCAAATACTTTTTCAAAACCGCCGACCAATAATCTTTTCAAGGGTAATTCTAAAGAGATGCGCAAATAAAAATCCTGGTCTAGAGCCTCATGATGGGTCACAAACGGATTAGCATCAGCTCCGCCAGCCACTGCTTCCAGGGCAGGGGTATCCACTTCCAAAAAACCCGCACTGGCAAGATGACCTCTGACCGCCCGCCAAAAATTCGATTTCTTTATAAAAAGTTGCCTGACATCCGCGGCCATCATCAAATCCACATAACGCTGCCTAAGGCGTGATTCAATATCCTTTAAGCCGTGCCATTTTTCCGGCAACAAAGCCAAGGCT
>CAZRDN010000004.1:0-15514 GCA_964598875.1 uncultured Gammaproteobacteria bacterium | reverse complement strand
GGATCCAGCACTAAGCCAGCAGCAAACGCACCTACTATAGGCGCTAAACCAATTAGTTCAGCTAAGTAAGATATGATCAGACAAAAACTTATAGCCAAGGTGAATTTCATGCCAGCGCCAGTATGGATTTTGGAAAGTAATTTTCCTAAGCGCGGGGCAGCTAATTGTCCGAATATGATAGCACCGGCTAAGAAGAGGATTGCTTTAGCTGTTATCCAGGCGATAGCGCCAACACTGACAGCGCCCAAGGTGACAATTGCAGACACAACTGCCAGGATTATTAATCCCATGACATCATCGATTACGGCAGCACCCAGCACGATCTGTGCTTCTGAGGTTTGCAGTTTTCCAAGGTCTTTGAAGACTCTGGCAGTAATACCAACGGAAGTGGCGGTCAAAGTGGCGCCTAAGAAAAGATAGGTGTTCATTTCCAAGCCCGGCATGAGCCAAGGGCCAACAAGGTATGTACCCAAGGCAAATGGAGCTATGACACCGACCGAAGCGACCAGGAAAGCCCTCAAACCGACTTTTCTCATTTTGGCAATATTACTTTCCAAGCCAACCTGGAAAAGCAGTATAATCACGCCAAACTCAGCCAGGAATTTTACAAAGGTATCATGTCTGATGAATTCAAACCAATGAAGTCCTAGTAAGGCCAGGTTACCTAAGATAACGCCTATTACCAGTTCACCCAAGACCGAAGGCTGGCCCAGGCGTTCTATCAGGCTGGAAACCTTGCCGGCAATTAAGATTATAGATACGGCTAACAAGGTTAGCCCTACCTTATGAGCGGTCGATTCGGCACCCTCGCCACCGCTGGCAAAGGCTGTTTGCACCAGACCAAGGCTCAGGATAATAGCTAGGATCATAACCCATGACCGTTTGCTGTTGAGTTTTAGCATATTTATTGCTGAATTAGAGGAAAATAAAAAAGACATATGACTCCTATGATTTTGTTTGATGTTATTTTGATTATTTTTGTGTTTATTAAAGCCTAAAATGGACTCCAAATAAGTAAATCATTTTGAGTGAGAAAGTCAATACCCCATAAATTTTGATGATTACCACAGCTCCCAGTTAGCCTGAGCTACTACCTGAGGCCAACTAGCCCAACTGTTTTTGTGGTCTGATCTTCCCGCCTCTACAGCCGCCGCTAGTGCAATCATAGCGGCATTATCACCGGTGAATTCTCGCTCGGGGAACAGTACGGTTGGTTTAGGGGTCAGGTTTTTGGCCAGCAAATGAAAGCGGGCTTTAAGCTCCTGGTTAGCTGATACGCCACCCGCGACTATGATAGTTTTAGCTTTATAATCATGGCTAGCACGAAGCGTTTTGTTTACCAATACGTCAATTGCTGCTTCTTGGAATGAGGCACAGATATTGGCTTTAAGCTGTAGGTTGATTTTTTTAGCAGGATATTTTTGCAAAGTATACAGCACAGCAGTTTTTAGGCCGGCAAAGCTAAAATCGTAATTATTTTTATTCAGCATTGGCCTAGGGAAACCAAAAGCCTGAGGGTTGCCGGATTTTGCCAGCTGGGCAACTTGTGGCCCCCCAGGGTAAGGTAGTTTTAATAGTTTGGCTACTTTATCAAAGGCTTCGCCAGCCGCGTCGTCCAGGGTGCGACCTAGTAAATGCCAGTCACCGGCTCTTTTCAGCAAATGGATTTCGGTATGACCGCCGGAAACTATCAAAGCTACGGCTGGCCAAGTAGTTTTTTTATAAACCATCGGCCAGGCCTTAGAGTTTAAGAAGGGGCTAATTAAATGTCCGGCAATATGATTGACCCCGAGCAGTGGCTTGCGCCAGGCTAAAGCTAAACTGCGAGCAGTTTCCACGCCAACTTGTAAGGCTGTAATCAGGCCAGGGCCGGCGGTGACAGCTATCAGATCAATTTTAGCCAGCGCCACACGAGCACGCTTCAAGCCTTCGCTAAGCAAGGGGATTATAACCTCGGCGTGTCTGCGGGCAGCCAATTCCGGCACCACACCGCCCCAAGGCGCGTGCAGCTTTACTTGGGAGGATATTAAATGTGATAAAAGTTTGATTTGTTGCCGATTATATTTCAGCACAGCAACTGAAGTTTCATCGCACGATGTTTCAATACCTAAGATATGCATAACAAACATTAGTATAGCGCAGATAATAACAGCAATCTATAGCTTGATTCACAAAAACATATGTTGATAAGACTTTTTAATAAATATAAAAACCTCATCATTATTGATGAGGTTTTAATTAATTGTTGATTCAAAATTATACAGCATCAGGTAAGGGGCATTCCGGGTCTATTCCCTTATGCCAGTATTTAGAATCAAGTAATCGGTTTAGTTTTTTACAACCGTACCACCCATTTCCTCCCATGGGGTTGTCGTCTTCTTTGTAGTACTTAAAAGGACATTCTTCACATTTTTTTACAGTCATCTCAACAGTTTTACCTTTTATTTCTTCTTTTGACATTTTACTGATTTCCTTTATATGTTGTTAAATTTTTGGATTTATTTAGGAGTAACTTACATTAAATATTTTACTTAGTCAAGTAATATAAGTTTTGTAAATTTATTACTGCGGTCGGTGCCTAGTATAGCCTAAGCTTAAGTTATAAGGTAGGTTAAAATTAGGGAAAGACTACCTCTTGACAAATCTGTTACCTTGTGCTATCTTAGAACGTTACATATTTTAGGTAATTATGAAAACCAAGTTACATCTATTCATCATTGTTATATTGACGTTGGTCGCAGTCTTACCGCAGGCTGCTTCGGCCCAGCTTGTCATTGATCGTATCACGGTAAAAGATAAGATAAATGACCAGGGCCGGATTATTGGTGTGCAGATGAATTTTTATACTAGCGCGCCAGCCACTACTCGTATTGATTACGGGCTAACCAAGGATTACGGGTTTTTTAACGGTTCTTCAGTATATAAGACTTATCACGAAATTATCTTAGTAGGCTTAAAGAGCAGCGCCACTTATAATTATCGGATAACGGCGGTGACCGCTAGTGGCGAGGCAGCCGCTACTTTGAATTATACTTTTAGAACAGGAAAGATCTCACAAACCACCAATGGTAATTTATCGATTACCAATGTTCGTCTTACTCATGTGGGTGGAGATTATTTCATAGCTACTTGGCAAACACCCCTGGAACTTAAGGGAGAGATCCGTTATAACACGGTGGAAGATTTCAAACGACCTAGTAAAGCCCGCGCCACGCGTTATGGCAATGAGTATGAAAGCGTGGTCACTAGACTTAAATTGAATACCAAGTATTATTGGCAGGTTTATGTTTATGATAATGATGGCAATTACGGCACCAGTTCAGTACAAACCTTAACGACAGCCTCTATTGATAATAGCCGTAAGGAGCCATTGGTTATCAGAGATGTTTCTCCGGCCAATCAAGCCGATACCCACATTAGTGATACCGCAGCGGTTATTAGTTGGTATACGAATATTCCAGCTAAGGCCAATGTGAGCGTACGGTCAGCCGTGCGCGGTGGAGGTGGTGGTACGGTGAAGGCTACTGTTTATACCACTGAGAATAAAGCGGTCTTCACTAATTTAAAACCGAATACTGATTATACTTTCACTATTGCCGCTCGTGATGTTCATGGCAAGAGGCTGACTACTGGTAATTTTGGCTTTACCACCAAGACCAATACCCCAGCACCGCAGGTAGCTGGCGCCTCCACTGAATGCTATCGGGCTGACTGGACCTATCAGCAGTGCCGTAATTTTAACGAGGAAAAGGCGAGAGCCGAGGAGTTGAAAACTTATTTGAACCAGGTTTATAGGAACAATGTTCCGCCAGCTGCTTTGCGCAATTGGTACACACTGGTGAACGCTTATACTTATGGCGGTTACAGCAAAGAGTCTATAGTGAAGGCTGTTAAGTGGGGCGGCAAGACAGTGCACCCAACCATCCCGTATTCAGCCTGGCAAACCAGCCAAGACTTTAAAAATTATATAACTATATAGTTTGGTACGTTAATAAATAATTTTCAGTTTGCCTCTGGGTAATAATATGCGTAGGGGCGAGCTGAAAATTTATAAACAAAAAAAGGAAAAAAATGTTAATTATCATCGTGGTGTTGACTGCTATTAGTTTAATCTTCCTACTAGTAGTACCCGCTTTTTATGTGTACAAAATCCGGAAAGTAGACCCTACTATGTATTATATTGATGCCGCTAGCAAGAGGATGAGCTACCTTATAAAGACCAACATAAGTTACATTGTTGGAATAATATCAGGAGTAATTGCACTTTTTTTAATATATATTAATTAAAACAAGGCCTGGAAACTAATCCAGGCCTTTTCTTTGTAACTTTTATTCTACCACTCGTTCAGTTAATTTTGCCTTAAGTGTAATTTCAGTGCCAGCGCGTAACACTTTAAGAGTTATTTCTTGTTCTGGTTCATATTTGGAAATAGCGGTGGCTAGAGAATTAAGGACGGTGAGTTTAGCGCCACTGACTTCCAGTATGACGTCACCAGGTTTCACTCCAGCCACGGCGGCTGGGCCTCCTGGGATAACCGTTGGTTCGCCGCTAGCAATTTCCTTTAAGACATAAGCCCCTTCTTGCACTGGCAATTTATTGGCAAAAGACAGATAGCGATTAAGCATGATATACCTTACACCCAGGAAGGTTCTTTTAATCTCGCCGTATTTGCGGAATTTAGCCAGAGCATCTTTAGCTAGGTTGATAGGTAAGGCAAATCCCAGGGCTTCACCTGAGCGGTTTATAGCTGTATTGATACCTATAACCTCGCCTTGTAAATTAACCAACGGTCCGCCGCTATTGCCAGGGTTTATTGAAGTATCAGTTTGAATAGCGCCTTCAATTGTTTCGGTTATATCTGACCCCGACGCGGTAATGGTTCTGCCAAGGCCTGAAATAATGCCGCGAGTTACACTATTTTTATATTCATCTAAAACATTACCTATGGCAATAACAGTGGAGCCAATGCGAATTTTATCAGAGTCACCAAGTTTGGCGGGCTTAAAACCAGTACCTTCAATTTTCATAATAGCAATATCAAACAATGGGTCGCGTGCTAAAACTGAACCAACAAATTCTTTACCAGTATTAGTTATGACTGTGTAGTTCACATTTTTTTGTAAAACCACGTGCTTATTGGTGATTATTAGGCCGTCACTAGAAATAAAGAAACCAGTGCCGCCGCCTGTTTCTTGTAATGAAACTTGACCTAAATCATTGGAAACACGTTCGGTAATTAGAATACTAACCACTGAAGGCAGTAGTGCTTCATAGGCTTTAATAACAGCTTCCTCCTCGCTCACTACGGTTGAAGTAGCAGCTATTTGATAAGTTGGCTTTACTAAAGACTCCAGATCGATCGGTCCAGGTATAGTAGGCACATAAGGCCATTGAGCTACGGTGGCGGCTGGTAAGATTATAAGGGTGGCCAATATGGCCCAAAAATATTTTTTCATAAGTAAAAAGTTATTAAGATTTATGCCATCTTAGTATATGAAAATAACCAAGCCATTTCAAGGTTGGTTATTTTCGTTGTTTTAGGTTTAAACAATTGTCGGCAAATTAGCTAACTCCACTTTTTTGCCAGTAATAATACTTTCAATACGGTAAGCGCCGTGCGTAGGTGCTTCAATAAAGCCGTTCCAAGCCAAGCGTGCCAAACCGCCTGATTCCACCCAGTCAAATAACCATTCATTAGTATAACGCGGATCATTCTGTGTTACCCCGCCATTTACGGTTTTCAGCCAGATGCGGTTGAATTCCTCCTGTGAGCCAATCGGCGGGGCCATGATTATCGGTATGCCTAGGCCAGTATAGAAAGATAGTTCTGATGGCTTTGTCCAGAGAATGTCGGTGGTATGAAGAAGTTCGCTGAATTTTTTAAAATAATCATGACGATTGATGGCATGGCAGAGATTTATATATTTACCCAGATATTGATTGAGCTTCAGCTCACGAATCGCAGCTTGATAATAAGGCACAGCATCATTGTGGGTACCAGTTACCAGATTAAGTCGTATCTTCCCCTGCCTTATCTTTTCCTGCAAACTAGTTATGATCTGCCGCCCGATGTTTTTTTGTGCACCCGCCCCGCCGACAGTGAAGGTAAGGGTGAGCGGGTGCTTGTGGTTTAGCTTTTGCCAGTTCTTACCTAAATAAGAGGCCAGTGTGCGATCGTATTTTTTGCGGAATATGCCTTTCGGGTCTAAATTTTGCAAACGCCGCGATAGGTCACGTTTGATGACCGGACCCTTAGGCCCCCCAATGAGCTCTTTAGGTAAAGGGAAGCCGGTAAGGAAAATATTTTCAGGCCTAACGCCATATAACTTCAGCCTTTCCACCACACGGCCATTGGAAGCAAAATATTTTATGCGGCTGATAGCTGGATTAATAGGCGCCCAAGCGCGCGAACAATCGGCGTCGCAAATAATGCAGTAAATATCGCCCGGGTAATCAAACTCCTCGGCGGCAAAGGCAGCTTGGAAATAAGTGGCAATAAGAGGTAGGGGGTTGCGCGCGCAATAATCAATCAGGTGTTTGCCCAAGCCTTTTCGTATCAGGTAATAGGTTTGCCTGACTTGTATTGTAGGTCGGGAAAGATCGCGCCGAGGGTAAAAAGGAGCTATTTCTTGCATGCGGTCCATCACTTCAAATACCACTTCACCTACTAGCGGCGTTGATTTAAAACGTGAGACGGTCTCGTATACTTCCCTGAGCTTTTTCCAACTGTCGCGTTCCGCCTTAGGAATGCCAGGGTATTTATTAGCAATCAAAATATTGCCGCCATAGGCAATATCGCGCAGGGCATAGGCCGCGCGTTCGTGGCCATAACCCATATCTACCGCTACTACCCAAGCCTTAGCTGATTTTTTGGTGGCCATAATTAGTTACTGAAGCAGGCCTTAGCTTTGAATAGATCAACCGCGTTAGGTACAGCCCCAGCCTTGATCTCATCCACCCGCGCCTGACCCAAGGCGCCAACCGCACATTGTTCCCATTCTGCTGGTATAGCGTCGGGCAGTTTAGTTACATCAATACCCAAGCTTTGGGCAGCTTTTATCTGCGCTGGGCTTAATTCGGGCAAGGGCACTGTTTCACCACTCAGTTCCGAGTTGGCGGTACCCGTACCAGGCTGTAGTAAGCCCTTAAGCCCAAATGGATCGGCCAAGTAAATGTAGGCAGCTAGCACCAGAGTTAAGGCGCCGATAATAGCCAGCAAACCAACTATGATTTTCCCAATGATTTTCATATCCTAAGTATAGCCCAAAATCGATCTTAAGGTGAGTATTTGACTAATGCTGAGATGTCGTTTACCTTAAGCTGTAAGGTCAGTTGTTCACTTAACTGACATAGCAAAATCAATAATTGTCCATCGGAGGAAACATGAAAAACCGTGCTTCTCCAATCTGCTCAAATTTGAGCAACAATTTGGTGAACAAAGCATAAGATGGTGCAAACTGTAAAATCGCCGCGGCCAAGGAACCGCGGCCTTTTTTATTTGACTGGGTATCGGCCAGTTGCTAGTGTGTAAATGCACGTCAGTGCGTTGTAAAAATAAATAATGAATCTTTCCATAAATTTGGGAGACTCGCATTATGAGAAACAAATCTAGTCCTAGCCCTTTCGTAACAGGAATGGTAAATATCTCCTAGCGCCAATCGAATAGCTAGTTAAGATTACCGCAGCACGCCTTTAATGGTGCTGCGGTTTTTATTTTTCCAGAGACGGGGGGCCGTTTATTGAAGGTAAGGCATTGACACTTTAAAGCGGGTATGCTAATATTTAGATATATATCTAAATATCTAAATAATCATGCCTTTATCCCTTACTTTATCAGCCCTAGCTGAGCCTAACCGGCAGAAGATCATAACCCTGCTGAAACGAGGTGAGCGCTCGGTCTCCCAGTTGATGCAAGAGATGTCCATTACTATGCCCACGCTATCTCACCATCTGGATATACTGAAGCGAGCTGATTTGGTGAGCAGTCGCCGCCAGGGCCAGCAAATCATATATCAACTCAATATGTCAGTGGTGGAAGAGTTGACCCAAGAAATAGTGTCTTTTCTAAAAATTAAAAAGATTAAATCATAAATTTATGAACAACCCCATACACCCAAGCTTAAAAACCGAAATCTTGCCAGGGCTCATTATATTGGCAACTGGCGGTTTGGCCTGGTATTTTTATCAGAATTTTCCTGATCAGGTCGTAACTCATTGGAATATAGCGGGTGAGCCTGATGATTGGGGCAGTAAAACTGCAGTGGCCCTGGGGTTGGGTGCTATTATCCCCGGCGTATATTTATTGTTTAATGTGCTGCCGTACTTAGATCCTAAGCGCGATCGCTATGCGGAATTTCGTCAGGTGTATTTTGCCTTCCGCAATTTATTTATGGGTTTGTTTTTATGGATTTATGCGATGAGCGGTCTAGCTAATCTTGGCTATGATATAAATATTAAATTTGTTATCCCATTCTCGATTGGCGTGGTCTTCTTGTTTATTGGCAATTATATGGCCAAAATTAAACCGAATTGGTTTATCGGCATTAGAACTCCTTGGACACTTTCCAGTGAAAACGTATGGAACCGTACTCACCGAGTGGGCGGCTGGATGTTTGTACTGTTTGGCATAATTTTGATGGCTACACCCTTATTGCCAGACAATCTTAGCGTAGGGCTGTTTGTTATTGGAGTTTTGGCTGCCGTGGTGGGTACTATCGGTTATTCATATCTAGCTTACCGGCAGGAAAAGAAAAATACGCCAGGCGTGTAAAGACAGGCTCAGTTAAGCCGTTTATTTGTCCAGAGCTGAAGTTACTGGCTCGCCAATTTTATAACTGAAGAAAAAAGCATCGGACAGATCATCCACTTGTTTGTTCCAAGCAGAGCCGTACATACTGACGGCTATTTCCGGGGTGGTAATGTGACGCAGCACACCGCCCCTATCCACGGCATACACTTTAGGATCGGTTTCAATCTTTACCATCCTCACTCCAGGCCGGTAATTTACCAGGCCACCCAGTGGGATATTGGCTAGTTCAGCATCAGTAATAGTTATGACCCCTGAGAAATCGGCAAACCAGCTTGAGTAGACCCTTTGATTAGGGAAAACATAACGTTTACCATCAGCCCCGCAGTAATAGACCGCGTCAGTTGAGGCTTTAACTAGTGTGTTTGATTGGCAAACATTAGAGTTAATAGTTGGCAATTGTCTATCATCGTTTATAGTAGAGGCACTAGCCCGAGCAATGGCAGGATCAAAAGCGCCAGGATGTGAAGCGTTCACCAGGCTCCAATAAGGATTAATAGGTGTGCCGTCTGGTTTTCTTATTTCAAAGTGCAAATGTGAGCCAACACTTTCCGCATTGCCACTATCTCCCACCCAGCCTAAAAGTTGCCCAGCGACTACGCGGGCGCCCCTGATTATTGTTGGCGCATAAGCGTACACTACACCACCCTCGCCGTCATCTGTACCCGGCGTGTCGTTGTTTATGTGTATATACCGATATTGCCAATCATCATCTCCACGCATAAAAATAGCGTAGCCATATGACGGCTCGTCTTGGGGTAGTGATGTTATTCTGCCATCAACAGCAGCTACCACGGGTGTCATTTTAGGAGCGAAAATATCTATACCCTCATGAGAACGTCCACCAGAGCGCGGGTCGCCAAAAGAATCGGAAAAGGGCCCGCCACCTTCCACCGGGAAGACTATTTGTTTGATTTCTTGGGCTTGGGAAGCTTGTGGCCAGAGCGATAGCAGGAGCAAGGCCAGAACGATTTTTCGCATATTATGTATAGTATAACGTCTGCGGATAAAATTTGTTACACCTTGACTTTAATTAATGATAAGTGATAAGGTGCTGCCAGAAAAAGTAACTTAAAAATCAATAATTTATCAAGGAGTCTGAAATGAGCATGCATATAGAAGCTGCTTTAGGTCAAGTAGCTGAAACAGTTTTATTGCCTGGCGATCCTTTAAGGGCTAAGTTCATCGCAGATAACTATCTAAGCGATGTGAAGATTTTTAATAAAGTCCGTAATATGCTAGGTTTTACCGGATTTACAGCTAAGGATAAAAGAATCTCGGTCATGGGTACGGGCATGGGTATACCTTCTTTGTCTATTTATGTTCATGAGCTTATAAATTCTTATGACGTTAAGAAATTGATAAGAGTAGGTAGCTGCGGTGCGTTGCAGGAAGATATTGCTTTGAAAGATGTTATCTTGGCTCAGGGGGCTTGTACAGATTCAGCTGTGAACAAGCGACGTTTCAAAGGTATGGATTTCGCCCCTTTAGCAGATTTTAATCTGCTTTATCAGGCTTTTGAAGCCGCCAATGGTTTAAATATGCCGGTTAAAGTGGGTAATATCATAGCAACTGATTTATTCTATGATCAGGAGAATCCTGATGATTGGCAGTTGTGGGCCAAATATGGTGTGTTGGCTGTGGAAATGGAAACAGCCGAACTTTATACCAAAGCGGCCTATAATTGGCGTAAACAAGTTCAAGCACTTACCATACTTACGGTGAGTGATAGCTTGGTTACAAAGCAACAATTAAGCGCTGATGAACGCGCCACGACTTTTACCGATATGATAAAAATAATAATGGAAATAGTTTAATGCCCAAAGCCTGACTGCAAGGTAGTCAGGCTTTTCTCATATTTATTTACCTCTTATCCTTTTGCCTATCTTACTTATACCCTTGGTGATTTTAGATAATTGTGAGGTATTAGTCGTTTTGACCTTTGGTTCCTTAGGATTATTTTTAAGAGCACTGATCTCTTTAATTAGTTCGGATATCTTGCTTTCAATGCGAGCGTAAGCCTCTGTGTCGCTGATATTTTCTTTTTCAGCTTCTTCGTGCATTTCGTCGACCTCCTTAGAGATTTCATCGACATCCTCTGAGATCTCCTCTACCTCTTTAGATATTTCCTCAACTTCTTTATTAATTTCACCCACATCCTCGGTAACCTCGTTAATGTCCTGCACCACCTCAGTAATACTTTGCCAGTTGTTGTTTACAGTATATTGGATGAATATTGCCAGGTAGATTGCTTCCAGAGAGACGATAGTCGTTAGAACTAGCAGGATTGTGTCTGTATCAAATCCCCAACCAATAAGAGCCAGCATCACAATAAAGAATATTGTGTGTAGTACAATAGAGCTGGGCGAGCCTATCCATGAGGTTGCTTTTTTAGTAATTGTATCAATGGGATTCTTCCTTTGTGTCATAAGCAGTATAAGTTAACAACGAATAACTTATTCATTATACATTATTTATGAACTAAAAGAGACCTCTCGGTCTGAGAAATCTCTTTTGGTAGCCCAAGTGGGAGTGTGGTGGAACCCGCTTATTCAAGAACTCAAGCAATGGTGGATGTTTGGGAAACTAGTTAAAGATGGCTACAAAGAGCCTGTGAATGCTTTGTTTCCTTAGTACCAAAGGGGAGTAGAACTAGGCTTTTAGCTACTCACTATTTTTATACTCTATAAATTTCTTAACAGTTATATCATAGCTCTCAGCCAAATCCATCTTTAAGGCATCCTCTGGTTTAAGCCACTTGTAAGCTGTCAGCTCTGTACCGTCAAGTTTAAGTTCACCACCAATAACCTTAGAGTGAATATCAAAATATACAAAGTGAGCAGGGCGGTGAAAATCTTTAGAATTAATAAGTTCACCCCAAGCAACAACCGCTATTGGTTTTAAATTCAATCCAGTTTCCTCTTCTGCTTCCCTAACTTGTGCATCTAAAATAAGCTCGCCAGGCTCTATGTGTCCCCCTGGCATAATCCATTTGTTATTCCATTTGGGTGATTGGGTAATTAATATTTCACCAGTATCATTCTCAATAATGGCACTACCAACTAATTCTATACCTCTAGGAAATTGTAAATTGTTACTTGCCTTCATAATTAAATTCATTATACCAAAAACCACCCTGTTTGGGTGGCTCAGAAATTTTTAGCCCCAAGGGGAACCCTCTTCACTCCGATTCAGAGCCTGGGCGCTACACTCAAGAGCCTGCGTTCGCTCGGCTCTTTTCTCGCGCCCTTCGATTCCCCAAAATGGAAGTAAATAAAAACACCTCGCACCAGGCGAGATATTTTTATTTAGCCCCAAGGGGAATCGAACCCCTATTACCACATTGAAAGCGTGGTGTCCTAACCATTAGACGATGGGGCCATGCGTAGCGTAAGCATAATAAGAGAAAATGAAGTATAAGTCAATGATTTGGCGCTTAGGCTAGCCTTGCTATACTATTACAGTATGGCATTAGCTAAAATTTTTAAGCAAGACGAAGAAGTAACAGTTCTATCACATTCAGCCACGCCACCCACCAATATGAATTGGTACAGTGGGGAATACGAAGGTCAGCTGTCGGTTGATGTCTACCAAACAGAGGATAGTTTGGTGGTGCGTTCCACCATTGCTGGTGTAAAGATTGAAGACCTGGAGATTACTCTGAATGATGACGTAGTCACTATTCGCGGCAAACGTTTTCAGGAGCATGAAGTGCCGAAAGAGGATTATTTTTATCAGGAATGTTATTGGGGAGGCTTTTCCCGTTCCATAGTGCTGCCTATGGAAGTAAAATCAGCCGAGGCTAAGGCTAGTTTAAAAAATGGAGTTTTGACCATTGTTTTACCTAAGGCCAGCACGGCTCAGGCGGTCACGGTAAAAATTGAAGAGGCTGCGGATTAATTTATGGCTATCCTGGCTACCATAGATAGATTTGAATCCAATCTGGCGGTGATACGTTTGGACAACGGTCAGGAGATTATCATACCCAGAACAGAGGTGCCTAATGGTGTAGGTGAGGGCGGCCGATTGATTTTAAATTTGACCCATGAGGCAGAGGATGAAGCGGGTCGTACTGCCAGAGCGCGTCAGTTGTTAAGTGATTTATTACAGAGTAAGTAGTATGCCAGTCGCTAAAAAAACCAAAAAAACCATTAGGAGCAAAGTAGCAACTAAAATATCACCTGTCTTAAAACCGGTAGCTGCATTAAAGGTGTCAGCCTTGATCCCTAAAGTATCTTTGCCAGTGTATAGGTTACCCGCAGTCTCAGTTAGCTGGCGCATTTTGGCAGCTGGTGGGTTGGTAATAGCTAGTCTGGCCTTTTACCAGGTAACTTTTGCCGGCCGAATTTATCCGGGCGTGGCAGTGGGAAAATTTGATTTAAGCGGTAAAACCATACCTGAAGCAGAGAGCATTTTAAGCAATGCTTGGCGTGATTTTTCTAGCCAGGGTATAGTTTTGAACTTGAATGAGAAAAGCGCGGTGCTGAACAGTTTAGTGACCTCACCTACCGATCCGGATTTAACTTATCAGTTATTGCGTTTTGATTCCGTGGCCGCGGCTCGGGAAGCTTATCAGGTAGGTCGTCAAGGTAGTTGGCTAAGTAAATTGGTAAAACCTGTAATTATCAGTTTTACCAACAGCTCAGCCTCACAAATAACCGCTGATGTGGAACTGGATAGAATCATTCAGTATATCCGCGATAGTTTTCCAGGAGCGGAACAGTTGCCCAGGCAGGCTAATTTAGAGGTTGACCTGGCTGGCAATTTGTCAGTTTTATCGGAAGTTAAGGGGTTGGTAATAGATAAAGACGATTTAGCCAGTAACTTAAATGAACGCCTGGTGAATCTAAATCCGCAACCAATTGAAATAAAATTAGTTCCAGTTACCCCGACATTAAGCCAAACCATGGTAGCAGGATTATTACCCACGGCGCGCCAGTTACTAAGTGAAAGTAAGTTGGAGTTCATTTATCAAGGGCAAACTTGGTCGGCCGAGCCGAATACTTGGCACAGGTGGCTAGGGGTAAGTTTGGATGAAAAAACAGCTCAAGCTAGGCTGGCTTTTTTACCGGCCCAGGCAGATGAATTTTTTGGAGAAATCGAAAAAGAAGTGAATCAACCAGCGCGTGATGCTAAATTTGAAATTCGTAATGGCCGCGTGGCAGTTTTTCAAGGCAGTTGGCAAGGACGAGAGGTACAACGAGAACAGACACTGTCCCAGGCCTTTACGGCTATAAATAGCGGTTCCGGTGAGCCTGTAGCTTTGGTAGTGGATACTACTGAACCTGAAATTACCACAGCCGAGACCAATGATTTAGGTATCAGTGAGATTATCGGCATCGGCCATTCAAATTTTAAAGGCAGTCCAGCTAATAGACGTCACAATATAAAGGTGGGGGCGGACGCCTTAAATGGTTTGCTTGTCAGGCCAGGTGAGGAGTTTTCTTTATTGCAGGCCCTGTTACCAGTAGATGCTGATTCAGGCTATTTACCAGAGTTGGTCATTAAGGGTAATCGCACTATACCGGAATACGGTGGCGGTTTGTGCCAGATAGGTACCACTACTTTTCGTGCAGCTTTAGCTTCTGGGTTGGATATTACTGCCAGGCGCAATCATTCCTACAGGGTAGTTTATTATGAACCAGCTGGCACGGATGCCACTATTTATGACCCAGCGCCGGATTTTAAATTTAAGAACGACACACCTCATACAGTGCTGATCCAAACCAGAATCGAGGGCGATGATTTGTATTTTGAGTTTTGGGGCAGACCAGATGGCAGAAAAGCGGAACAGACCAAGCCGCGTATTTACAACATTACACCACCACCAGCCACTAAAATAATTGAGACTGAGGATTTGGCGCCGGGCGAAAAGAAGTGTACGGAAAAACCACATTCAGGAGCAGACGCCGAGTTTACTTATACTGTCACCTATCCTAACGGCGAGGTGAAACAAGAGGTGTTCAAGAGTCATTACATTCCGTGGCAAGAAGTTTGTTTGCTAGGTGTGCCCAAGGGCACCTTAAGTCAGCCTGAGGAAGAAAATACAACAGAACCAACACCCGTTACTGACAGCTCCACTGAGGCCACACCATTGACCCAATAAAAAACCGGTGCTTGTGTTAGCACCGGTTCAGGTTGAAATTTAAATTTTATACGACCAGCATGTTCGCTGCCACGCTTTCTTGCTGCATCACGTCCAGTATTTTGTACCGGAAATTATATGAGTTGCTTTCAGGCATAGTCTCTCCCTGGAACCAGAGGCCAGGAAATGAATTGATCAATAATTGCGTTACGTACTCCTCGGTGACTGAGCTGTGGGAGTTAAAAAAATCTAACTCTTCGTGACTGGCTAGATTGATGGCCATATCTATTTTGCCGCCCTGGGATGGTGCAGTTTTTACCCCGAATTTTAGGGGTTTTTCATCTCGCAGTATGCGGACCTTCGCAGTACTATTGCCATAGTTCCTCACCTTCACTATATCCCCAGGATTAAGGGAAGATACGGCGGTGGTTTTTTCTGTGTTGTGAATTAAGGTAACTATAGTTACCTCTGTGTTTATGTTTATGCGCGGTTGCATAGCAGTACCTTAAATTGTGAATGTATTGTTTTTGTTTATTTTATCATCAGTTATAAAGAGATACCCCAGGAGGGGGTGGCAAGAAATTTACTTTAGGATGCGCCTAGCCGGAGCCAAGTTCACCTA
>CAZRDN010000003.1:0-15541 GCA_964598875.1 uncultured Gammaproteobacteria bacterium | reverse complement strand
ACTAGGACCTTGGCGCGTAAATTTAATACTATGTTCGGCGACTACTTTAAAGAGCCTAAAGTTTATGAAGCTACCATCCCTAGAGTGATGTCCCTACTGGAGCCTGCTAAAAAAATGTCCAAATCATACGGACCAAATCATTGTCTATTCTTGTCTGATACTCCTGAGAATGTTCGCAAAAAGATAGCCAAGGCTGTGACTGATGAAGGTGGCGGTAGTGATGAACATATTTCCGGTGGCCGTAATCTCTTACAACTCTTTAAGGTCTTATCCGACGATAAAGCCCTTAAACAGGAACTGGACAAACAATATCGCGCCGGTCAGCTGAAATATTCAGAATTCAAACCATTGTTAGCTGACACTATAATTAAAATCCTGGAACCGATCCAACTTAAACGACAGGAATTGATGGCTAAACCAAAAGTCGTGGATAAAATCTTGAATACAGGTCGTGACCAAGCGCGTTTGATAGCCGGCAAAACCTTAGCCGAAGTAAAGGAAAGAATGGGTCTACTCTAATATAAAAATAAGCCCCGCCAATGCGGTGCTTATTTTATTTAACAGTATTAATAGGCTGGCTGTAGAGAAAAGCTTCAATATTCTCAATGGTAGTGTCCAAAATCCTTTTAACAGCCTCTTTGGAATTAAAAGCATTATGGGGCGTTATAATCACATCATCACGCTGCAACAAAATATGATTACCTATCAAACTACGATAATCCACTGACTTATGAAATTCCGGACTAAGCACCTGGCTTTCTTCCCTAATACCAGCTTCCTCTTCTAAGACATCCAAACCAGCTCCGGCTAAACGGGCACTCTCTAAAGACTGAACCAAGGCATGAGTATCCACCAGGCCACCGCGTGCCGTATTCACCAACACAGCCCCGGGTTTAATCAACTTCATGTTCTCAGAATTCAATAAATGATGGGTCTTTTTATTATAAGGCGCGTGCAAAGTAATGACATCAGCTTCTTTCAAAACCGTATCTAGTGAGGCATAACTAAAACCAAGCTCATCGGCCAAGGCGTTGTTCGGATTAGGATCAAACACCAAAACCGTCATTTCAAAGGCTCGGGCAATTCTTACCACATGCTGACCAATATGACCACAACCAACCACGCCTAAGGTTTTATTCTTCAGATCAAAGCCGCGTAAACTAGCGTCTATTTGAAAATTACCGCGCTCCGTGCGCTCATATGACTGAAATATCTTCCTGGATAAGGCTAGGATTAAGGCCCAAGTGTGCTCGGCTACTGTGTTTTCCCCATAGTACGGTACATTACAAACAGTTATACCCCGCGAGCGAGCGGCCTCTAAATCTATATGGTCAAATCCAGTAGAACGGGTGGTGATCAATTTAAGCTTTGGTAAAACAGCCAACTCTTCCTTCTTAATGGGCGTATAAATAAAAGGTGCTATGATCTCAGCCTCGGCGTAAGCATCAAAAGCCCCATCAGATAAAGGCTTGGTCAAAAAAACCAAGTTATGGCCGTTTAATTTTTCCGTTAAGTACGGCTGCTCCCAGCCTTCAAGCTCTGTAAATATGATTGTTGCCATATCATTTAAGACTAACCTGTTCTAATTTTACATTTTGCCTTAACCACTTTTGCGCTATTTTCTCCGTCTGAGGAGTAAAATCAGTCACACAAAAGCGGGCTTGGCCTTTTTCTATTTTAGCAGCCTCGGTCATATTATCATAGAGCCATTGTGCCAGCCGGCTGGCTGTTTCAACTGCGGGGTCAATTATTTTCACCGACCTACCCATACGGCTGGCTATCAATGATTTAAGCAAAGGATAATGAGTACAGGCTAAAATCAAAGAATCCACACTAGCATTCTTAAAAGGACGCAGATAATGCTTGATTATCCTCTTGGTCTCAGTTTTATCCAACCAACCTTCCTCAACCAAGGGCACTAATAAAGGTGCAGCCTGAGCTATAATCTCAAATTTATTACTGTTGCCTAATAATTTTTGATAAGTCTGACTATTAACCAAAGCCCTAGTGCCAATAACCCCTACCCGTTTAATTTTATCGTCACCTTGTACAGCTGCCACGGCCGGCGTTATCACATCAAACAAGGGTATACTTGGGTAAGCTTGTTTAATAGCTGCCAACCCTACAGCTGATACTGTATTGCATGCAACCACTATAACAGTAGCCCCGTTATCTACTAAAAACTTAGCCGCTTCTAAACCATAGGCCGCCAAGACATCGGCCGATTTATTGCCATACGGTGTACGTGCTGTATCGCCCAAATAAAGCAACGCCTGCTCGGGCAGGCGCTTCATCACTTCCCGGGTCACTGTTAAGCCTCCAATACCAGAATCAAATAAACCTATCATGGATTATTTATTACCTCCAGAACTTCCGCTTGTTTGCTGGCTAATAATTCAGGCGTCTTAGCCTCCACAGTTACACGTAGTAGAGGCTCAGTGTTGGACGGGCGAACATTACACCACCAATCCTGATACTCTACGGTCACACCATCCAGTTCATCTATTTGCGCGTCTGCAAAATGATTTTTGATCTTATTCAATATCTTATCCTTATCCTCAACTTCCAAATTAACCTCGGGCGATTTGGCATATGGCGATAGTTCACGAACCAATTCTGATAATGGCTTATTTTCCTGAGATAGCAATTCCAATACCATCAGGGCGGCTATCATACCTGAATCAGAACTATAATTTGACCTAAAAGAATAATGCGCCGACAACTCACCACCCATCAGAGCTCCCTGGTGCAGCAGGGCCTGGCTTACATTCACATAGCCCACAGCAGTTCTGATCGGTTTACCGCCCCAGCTTTTAATAAATTCCGGCACAGCCCGAGAACAGATCAAATTATAAGCAATGCCGCCACCAGGCTGTTGCCGCAAAATCTCCTTAGCCAACAGCAGCATAGTAACATCAGCTGGCACAAACTTACCTTTCTCATCCAAGAAAAATATTCTATCCGTATCACCGTCAAACATTATACCCACATCCGCCTTTTTCTCATGTACCCGCTCGGCGCAAGCTCGCGAAGCTTCGGGTAACAATGGATTAGAAGGGCGATTAGGGAAAGCTCCATTCAACTCAAAGAACAGGGGCTCCAATTGAAAAGGTAATTTAGCGAACAATAAGGGAATAGCCTTACCTGACATGCCATTACCCGCATCCACCACCACTCTCAATGGCTTGAGATTTTTAAGATTAACAAAAGACAGGACATGCTCAAGATACGTGGGCCAAACATCAAATAGGTTAAAGCCCCCTTCAGTAGCTGTGGCTGGGGCGGCTTTAATATGCTCCTTAATCTCACTACCCCTAACCCAACGAGTGCCGCGGCGCATTATTTTAAAACCATTGTACTGAGGCGGGTTATGTGAAGCAGTTACCATCACACCAACATCATAGCCATGCTTACCCACAGCAAAATAAACCGCATCTATCGGCACCATATCAATATCATCAACCGACATTCCACCCGAACGTAACCCATTTATCAATGACTGATGCAACTGCGGTGAGGATAAACGCATATCACGCCCCACGACCGCTCTGCCTTTATTGCCTAATAAGGAAGCAATAGCAGCGCCCACTGCCCGGGCAGCCTCTTCATTCAACTCGTCAGGATATATACCCCTAACGTCGTAGGCTTTAAAAATGTTATCACTAAAGTTCACAAGCTTAACGGAATGATTTCATGGTCTGATACTGCACGCGCAATAAGGCCCCCCAGGCCAACAAAGCCCCCACCAAAGCCACTAATCCGCCCACAACAGGAATGAACACGACCAAACGATAAATAAATATACCTATCAATACAGTCACCATTAGGGTTTGCTTACCTAACCAAGTGTCGCCGACCCTAGATTTTATATACCAACCAACAGTGGCACCAGCTAAAGCTGGAGCCAATATCAGATCAAATATATAGAAAGCCGCCAAAGCAAAGGCCAGTGGCCAACCAATCACTGTTATCAATAAAATAATGCCGACTATGGGCACTACTATAGCCCATATAATTCCCCAACCTATGGCCCGCCAAGGATTAGCTATGACTTCTTCCATAACTTCCTGAACTTTCTTAGGCACTAAGCTTACCAACACCATACCCAACACCAACAAACTAAACAGCGATATCAAATAGTGCCACCACCAAACCGGTTTAGGTGCTTGTTTCACAAATTCATGGAACTGCGGGGCTTGGGCTAGTTGAGCCCCATCCGCAATCCTAGCAGTCTGGCGACTATAATAATTGAATTCAGCACCTGTCACAGCTGTTTCTCTAATATCCAAAGTGCCCTCTGTATCCAAATACAAGTTAACTGGTCCGCTGATGGTGCCGGCAATGATAACCACACCAGAACCAGCTAATAAGCCGCCACTAATTTTCCCTCTCACTTCCAGGGTACCTGCGCCAGTGGTGACATGGCCGGAAATTTCCGCGCTTTCCCCTATTACCAAAGTCCCAGCCCCAACTGTCACATTGCGCGCTACGGTACCATAGATCTCTACATTGCCGCCAACTACCCTGACATTACCACCGACTGGACCAGTTAAACGTATGTTACCTCCCGCAGCAATCACATCACCGCCGACCGCGCCGGTCACTATCACATTACCACCAGCCACGATTAGATCGCTTCCCACTGAGCCAGCTACTTCCACTGTATTGCCAACACCATAATAATTACCCTCTATGGCCGTACCGGAAGGAATATAAACATCCATTTGCTCCTTGGCATAAGCCCAAGACGGTACGGCTAATAGCATTAAACTAGCGGCCAACAAATAAAATTTGTGTGTCATAATACTATAAATTAAGTGATCTTACCTTGTTAGTCTAACTGCTGGGCTTATAATCAGCAAGCTGCTCACTCACCCCCAAAATGGACAAGATATGCTGCCAAGGTTAATATTGAGAGCGTTATGAATAACCATCTTTCTCAAATTGATACCGAGATAAATGACCTTATAAACCAAGAGCTAACCAGGCAAAAACAGGGCTTGGAAATGATACCGTCGGAAAATTTCACTTCCTTGGCCGTGATGGCAGCCCTAGGCTCGGTCTTAACCAATAAATACTCCGAAGGATACCCGGGCAAAAGGTATTATGGTGGCAATCAATTCATAGACCAGATAGAAAATCTGGCCCGCGAACGGGCTTGTAAATTATTTGGGGTTGAGCACGCCAATGTTCAGCCATACTCAGGCTCGCCGGCTAACCAAGCAGTGATGTTCGCTCTCTTGAAACCAGGTGATACGGTCTTGGGTATGGAGTTGGCTCAGGGCGGACATTTGACCCACGGTTACAAATTAAGTTTTTCTGGTCGTTACTATCGGGCAGTTAATTATGGTGTGGAGGAAAAAACCCATTTATTGAATTACGAAAAGATTCGCCAAATCGCTTTGCAAGAAAAGCCCAAGTTAATAATCTGCGGCGCTACCGCTTATCCTCGAGTCATTGATTTTGCCGCCTTTCGTAGTATAGCGGACGAGGTACAAGCTTATCTTTTAGCTGACATATCTCATATTTCTGGTTTGGTGATCGCTGGGGTCCACCCATCACCCGTGCCTTATGCTGATATTGTAACTACCACCACCCATAAAACCCTGCGCGGACCCAGAGGAGCTATGATCTTAATTCCCAAAGTTTCCGATCGCTGGCATGACCTTCATCATCCTACGAGTAAAAAGAATTTGGCTGAACTAGTAGATAGCGCCATTATCCCTGGACTACAAGGCGGTCCTCATAACCATCAAACGGCCGGCATCGCCGTGGCGCTTAAAGAAGCTGCCCAGCCCGACTTTACCGCCTATGGGAAAAATATAGTAGAGAATGCCAAAGCCTTGGCAGAAACATTGGTGAAAGCAGGTTTAACTCTATCTACCGGCGGCACTGACAATCATTTAATCTTGATTGATCTTACAGCCCAAGGTATTTCTGGCAAACAAGCAGAAAATTTACTTGATAGCATCGGCATTACGGTAAATAAAAATTTAGTGCCCTATGACCCTAAACCGCCGCTTGATCCTTCTGGTATCCGTTTGGGCACGCCCGCACTTACCAGCCGTGGCTTTGATAAAGATGATATGGTGAAAGTTGGCCAAATCATAGCCGATGTCTTGCTGCACCCTACTGATGAACAGGTCATAGATAAGGCCAAGACGTGGGTTAAACAACTGACCGATAAGCGTCCGCTCTACCCTGAACTGTAATATGGCAACGCTATTGAACGGCCGTGAGCTGGCTTTGAATTTAAGAAAAGAGCTTAAGGAAAAAATAGCGACTTCTAAATTAACTCCTCATCTGGGGGTGCTTTTGGTGGGCGACGATCCCGCTTCTCACCTTTACGTTTCCCTGAAAGAGCAAGCTGCTAAAGAAGTGGGTATAGTCGTAGAAAAAGTATTACTGCCCGCCACTACCACAACTGACACTGTCATCGCCTGTGTCCAAGCCTTTAATCAGCGCGCAGAGATCAACGGTATTTTAATCCAGCTGCCGCTACCGCCAAACTTGGATGAACACCAGGTCATCGCCGCCTTAAATCCAGAAAAGGATGCTGACGGCTTTCATCCGGACAACCTAGCTCATTTCTTAAGCAACCAACAAGCTATAGTGCCTGGGGTAAGTGCTGGCATTATGAAACTAATTGAATTGGCTCAGCAGCCCTTATCGCAAAAAAACGCCTACTTGTTGGTAAATAGTGATGAATTTGCTCAGCCTTTAAAAAAATTACTGTCCGACGCCGGCGCTAAGGTGCAGATTAGTCGTGAAGTGAAAATTGAACAATTAAGTTCAGCTGACATCATTGTGGTAGCTTTAGGTAAACCAAAAACTATTACCAGCAGCATGATTAAAGATGGTGCTATCATAATTGATGTTGGCACCACCAAAGTAGATAACAAAGTGCTGGGCGATGTTCAGGCCGATGGCCTAGCAGAACGTCCAATTTTTATTACCCCTGTACCAGGCGGGGTTGGCCCCATGACAGTTGCTATGCTCTTATGGAATGTTTATGAGCTGGCTCGCCGTCAGACATAACAATGTTGTATAATTACAGCTAGAAAAGCCTATGCCCATCAACTTAAACTTGGAACCTAAAACTAATACTGGGCAGCCTCTCTTGCGCTGGACCTTTACTGAATTTAAACGTCCTCATCGCACTAGAAGCTGGTGGATTATGGCTGGCATCATCACAGCGATCTTAGTAATCTACTCGCTCTTCACTTTGAATTTTCTTTTCGCTCTTATTGTTCTGATCGGAGCAGTCCTACTTATAAATGAAAATCGCCGCCACCCGAGACGCTTAGAATGCCACATCACCAATACTGGCATAATGGTAGGTAAAAAATTCTGGCGATATAACGAGCTACGCAATTATTGGATTGCTTATCACCCGCCCGAGGTCACCAACTTATATATCTTACCTAAAAGTCCTTTTGACCCACGAGTGACCGTGCCGTTAGCTAATATTAATCCCTTAAAGATAAGAAAGGCGTTAAATAAATATACCGAGGAAGATTTGGAGCGGGAAGACGAACCGACTTCTGAAGCCTTAACCCGTTTGCTCAAGCTTCAATAGACACTTGATAAAAATGTGCTGCTGCCTTATTATAAGGTGGCTTAATATTTGGTTTATTACTGCCCTCGTAGTTCAATGGATAGAATGCGAGCTTGCGGAGCTTGTGATGCAGGTTCGATTCCTGCCGAGGGCACCAGCCTATATACCAATCCACCCACGCCACAGCGTGGGTGGATTTTTGTTTTAGAGCAAGCGATAATAAAAGCATGCTTAAACTAACCAGTCTAATAACCGAGCTTAAAGGCGTGGGCCCTTCGATATCGAAGTCTCTGGCCAAACTTAATATCTTGACTATCAGTGATCTATTGAACCATTATCCGTCTCGTTATGAGGATTTTTCACATTTTGTACATATCAATTCCTTAAAAATAGGCGAAAAAGTGACCCTGAAAGGCAAAATCCAGCTTATTAACACCAGACGGTCTTGGCAAAGACGATTAACTATCACCGAGGCTTTAATTAAAGATAACACCGGCTCGGTCAAAGCTATTTGGTTCAATCAACCCTACCTTACCAACACCCTAAAGCCTGGAACTGAAGTGATGGTAGCGGGCGTATTGTCTGCTGGTACTTATGGCCTACAACTTGAACACCCTACTATTGAGCCGCTAAATTTAGGGGGCTTACATACTGGCCGGCTGGTACCGATTTACCCAGCTAACGCCAATCTAAATCAAAAACTACTAAGAACGCTCATCTCGCGCGCCATACCTCTAACTAAATCCTTAACTGATTTCCTGCCTAGGGGCCTCACCAATAAATTCAAACTGCCAACCTTAAGCCAAGCAATTTATTGCTTGCATTATCCTCAGGAAAAAACCGAACTAACAAACGCCCGACGTAGATTAGCTTTTAATGAATTATTATTGATCCACTTAAAAAGTCTGGTAGCGAGAAAAAATTTAGAAAAAAGCCAAGCCCAAGCTATTCCTTTTGCCAATGCAACCAAAGAACTGGTTTCATCTCTGCCTTGGCGCTTAACAGACGACCAGAGACGAGCAGCTTGGGAGATAATCAAAGATTTAGGTAAGAACAACCCTATGTATCGCTTGCTGCAGGGCGATGTGGGCTCTGGTAAAACTGTGGTGGCTGGTCTGGCTTGTTTTAATGCCATCCAAGCCGGCTGCCAAACTGCTATCTTAGCGCCTACCGAGATATTGGCTGAACAGCACTGGCAAACTTTGACCAAAATGCTAGCACCTTGGTCTGTGACCATAGCTCTGCTGACCCGCAGTCATCATCAAACCAACAATCAAAAAACTGCATCGGCCCGTGAAATCAAAGAAAAAATAGCGAACGGCTCCATTAACCTAATCATCGGCACACACACCCTGCTGCAGGCTGATGTCAAATTCAATAATCTGGCTCTGGTTGTTATAGATGAACAACACCGCTTTGGTGTGGAACAAAGAAAAACCCTGGTTGATAACAGAGTTATGGCGCCTCACCTGCTTTCCATGACGGCCACACCCATCCCCCGCTCGTTGGCTTTGACTTTATACGGCGACTTGGATATTTCTATAATAAAAAAATTACCTCCGGGTAGATTACCCATCACTACCAAAATAATACTGCCAGACAAAAAACCCGAGGCTTATACTATCATGGAAAACGAGGTCAAGCAGGGTAACAGGGTTTTTATTATTTGTCCGCTTATTGAAGAATCGGATGTTTTAGGTGTAAAGGCTGCCACTACCGAGCAAGCTCGCCTGCAAAAAGAGGTTTTCCCAAAAATTAAGATAGGCTTATTGCACGGCAAATTATCATCCTCAGAAAAAAGTAAGGTCATGGCCGATTTTAAAAATGGTACCACACCTATACTGGTAGCTACCTCTGTGATCGAGGTTGGAGTAGACGTACCTGAAGCTACTGTGATGGCTATAGAAGGCGCTGAACGATTCGGTCTTGCCCAATTACACCAGTTCCGCGGACGAGTTGGGCGATCAGATAAACAAAGTTATTGTCTATTAATAACAGATAACCCCAAGACAGGCAGCTTGGCCAGATTAACGGCCATGGTCAAATTCGGCAGCGGCTTTGATCTGGCTGAATTTGATCTTAAATTACGTGGCCCCGGCGATTTATTGGGTGCTACCCAATCTGGCTTTTTAAAGCTAAAATTCGCAGAATTGGCCAATACTGAACTTCTTAAAACAGTGCGGCAAGCTGCCTCCGATATACTAACACCAGACCCTCAGTTAGGTAGCTTTCCAGCCTTAATGCAGAAATTGGGCCAGGAAATTTTCCACCCTGAATAGCCTAAGCTTGACAAATAATCATTTTTGCTTGATAATCCCCTAATCAACTAGATTTTGAATTTCTTTAAAAACAAGTTTAGCCGGAAGGTACACACTACAAAAATACAACCGACTTTAGGTGGTTTTAAGACTTAACGCTTCAGATGTCGTAAAGTCTGATGGTTCCCCCTAAAAGTTATGGCTAATCAGGTATTTTCCGGCAGATTTTCTAGCTACTTGCTAGATACCAAACAACACAAAAACCAAAAAATCTCTTGAAGGAGGTGTTATGTACGATACTAGTTAACGGGCCTTACCTTTCTTTTAACACAAATCATCTAAAAACCATCATTCATAGAAAGGTAGGAAATGCCACATCTGAACATCCGGGCTACTGACAAGTGCCAAAAAACCGTTCCCAATGGCAACGGTAAAGACCATGGAATCAAGAAAAAGATGGTCGGCATGGTGCAGACCAATCGCAACGGCAAAATGACGGATATTTATACAAGAATAGACCCGTCGGCGAAGGGTATGCTCATGGGTTGCTATCCAGGCAATCGCAAGTACATTACTGGCTTGGTGCTATCGTGCCGAGAAAAAAATGTCTCTCTAATAATAGAGGACAAAGACACAGTAATACACCTGGCTCAGCATGAGATTCTGCTGAGGCCAAGCGAGCTAAGCAAAACTTTGCTCGCAGATCAGGAAATAACACAATTTATTTCCAAATAATCTAAAACCAGTTCTACAACCCAGTGAATCGTACGATCACTGGGCTTTTTTTATATAAAAACGCCAAGGTTTGTGCTGCCAACCACCAGCATAAGACACATTAATACGTTTACCTCTGGCAATTTTTTCCTTATCACTCAACTTACCTTTTGCCAACCAAAGCTGATTATTTACTATAGCATCTTCTTTATTAAAACGCTTATCAATCTTTAAAGCTCGGCAGAGTTTTCCTGGGCCATCAGTTTTAACCTTAGGTAACGGCTTTACCAGCTCAACACCCCTGATTAATACCGCTGCGGGATAACCATCTTTTTCCGTGACAATATTCAGACAATAATACATACCATAGATCAAATAAATATAGTAATGCCCAGGCTTACCGAACATCACCTCCGTACGTGGCGTACGCCCATAAGCTGCATGATTAGCCTTATCTTGCGGACCAACATAAGCCTCTGTTTCCGTAATCCTGGCACGGATTTTTCGCCCACCAACCTTACGAACCAAATAACAACCCAGCAGCTCTCGAGCTACCCTTAGGGTTGGCCTGTTAAAAAAATCACGTGATAAACGGCCGGACAAAGCTGACATCTAGATTAATGTCTCAACCAATCAATCGCCTCAGCCACCGCTCTAACTGGGATTAATTCCATGTTGCTAGGGATCTTAATACCAGAACCCAAGTTAGGGATAAGTGCTTGGCGGAAGCCTAAACGACCTGACTCTTGCAACCTTTTTTCTGCTGCCATAACTGGCCTTACTTCCCCGCCCAAGCCAACCTCACCAAATACTACTAAGTCATGGGGTAATGGTTTTTTTAAAGCAGCCGAAGCCACCGCTGCCATCACTGCTAAATCCAGAGCTGGCTCACGATTACGAAAACCACCAGCTAAATTTATGTAAACATCACTGTAATTCAACTTAACCCCGGCCCTTTCGCCTAGCACTGCTAGCAAAACACCTAAACGATTAGCATCAAAACCAGTCGTCGCTCGTTTGGGGTAAGCTAATCTCGAATGTGCCACCAAAGCCTGAACCTCAATAAGCAAACTTCTAGAACCTTCTAAAACCGCGGTTATACAGGAGCCAGCGCCTTGGTGACGTTCTGCCAAAAAAAGTTCAGATGGATTTTTTACTTCAGCCAAACCCTTATCCATCATCTGAAATACACCAACCTCGTCAGTTGGCCCAAAACGGTTTTTGCTAGCCCGCAATATCCTTAAACCTTGGTTAGGATTACCTTCCAATTGCAAAACTACATCCACCAAATGCTCTACAGCTTTCGGGCCGGCAGCTACGCCCTCCTTAGTTACATGTCCAATTACAAAAATAGCTGATTTATTCTGCTTAGCTGCTTCAATCAAGCTAGCGAGTACGGCCCGCACTTGACCAGGTGAACCAGCCGCGCCCTCAGCTTCGTTAGAAATCATGGTCTGTAAGCTGTCGAGCACCACGAACTTAGGCTGTTGGTGATTTATCACTTGCACTAAACTACCAACTTCGCTGGCTGTAGTGAAGGCAATATCATCGCCCACCAGCCCGAGTCTTTGTAAACGTCCCGAGATTTGTTCAGCTGATTCCTCACCGCTCACATATAGAACATTTTTTCCAAGATGGCCAGCTAGCGCTAACAGTAGGGTGGATTTTCCTACGCCGGGCTCGCCGGTGATTAAGGCCACCCCTCCCTGCGCTATACCTCCGCCCAAAACCCTATCCACTTCCATATAACCGCTGCTGAATTTGGGCACGCTCACGCTTTTTAAACTCCCCAGATTCACAGTAGTAGCTGGCTGAGATGAGGTAGCCGAACTGCCCTTAGAACTGGGCTTTGATACTAGCTGCCCTTCGGTAGCAATGGTGCCGAATTTACCGCATTGTGAACAACGCCCCACCCATTTGGGGTATTGGGCGTCGCAATTGGAACAAGTGTAAATAGTGCTTAACTTAGCCATGACCTATCTGGTTATGGTGCACTTGCTGGAAAATTTTGGATACTCGAAATGCCAGGCTTCACTAGTCAAACGACAAAAGCCAACCTGCAATAATATGGCCTCCAGTTTTGTCTGACATTCATCTGTAGATGATTTACCCTTACAGGTTACGTCCACCGCTGCTCCGGTCGTATGCGGGCATCTATTTATATTATTCATCGGGTTACAAGTGGGTGGGTTGCAATTACCATTAGAACAATTTTTATCGTAAAGCCTCTTCTGCTCGTCTAAAGACCTAGCTGCATAATTTAACTCAATAATAATATTTTGCTGGCCAGCTAGATCAGCGGCTGCCATTAGCTTAGCTAAAGTATCGGCCCTAAGATACGGGTATTTTTTTGTGTCCAAATCTTGATAAAGATTGGAGTGCTCGCTAATAGCCACAAAATCGGCTGGAGGCACACTAGTGGCCGTGACCGGCTCTTCTGGCTCAAGCGTGAAATCTTCACGCTTAACATTGTAAACATCCAAAGATTTCAACGATACCAACTCAGGATTGACCAACGACAAAAGCGAATATGATAATAAGGCGATCACTATACCGCTAATAGCCCCTAAAATAGTATCGTTGGCGCTCTTTATGGTCTCGGGCGAACCTGCTGCCATAATGCGCTTAAAACCACCCCACATCACCATTACCACAGCAACAACCATCAAGGCGGCTACAAAGAATCTATAAAAAACAGCAAAGTATTTTTGGGCAGTTGAACCATCAACTAAAATACCGCACTCACTGATCTTCTGACCTGGTTCGCACGTTTTTACGGAAAATTCCTTGCCGCCTAACATGACACTGCCAGGAATGCTCACCTGAGGATTAAAATACACCGGCTCAGGCTCATCGCCCTTATTAGCTGAGGCCGGATTATTACAAACAGCATACTGCTTCTTTTCGCATATCTGAGTTGGTATGGGCGCGACCGCACCTGAACCAACTATTACAGGCACCTCGGTTCTACATTGTGTTTCTTCAAATTCAGTACAATACAAGCCTTCACAGCAGCCTGGACTTAAATTATCACACAGCACCCCTTCTTTTTTAGTGCCTTCTGGTAAACAAGGTTGTGGGGCCTGACCACAACAAATATTAGAAGGCCCTGGACAATTAGAAGTTGGGGTAATTTGAGTTGGTAAATTCCATGGACAAGCTGATCCGGATAAGCAAGTGCCTCCTTGGGCTTCACAAGTCTGGCTAGTTTGCGCATAAACAGGTAAGGATATGATGAAACTCCATAAAATCCCACCCCATAGCACCAAATTAAATATCCTCACCCCTTTTTTCATAGTTTAACTTTATCACAAAAAAACTCGCCTAGCACCTTGATCATTCAACCAAAGAACGCAACTGCGCCTCGGTCAGAATTCCACTGAATGCTTGCCCGTTTATAACAAAGTAAGGCGTGCCGTCCACGCCAATCGCCTGGCCTTCAGTTTGATTAAGCTGAACCAAGGGTAGTGTTTCTCTGTTCTTGAGACATTGGCTGAACTTATCTAAATCAAGCCCTAATTGTCCGGCAATTGTTAAATAAGTGGTCTCACTTAAATTAGCCTGACTTCTAAATAAGGCCTCATGATACTGCCAGAACTTCCCTTGTCTGGCAGCACACTGCCCTGCTTCGGCAGCGACTTGAGAATTGGTGTGAGAGGGCAAAGGAAAATCTTTCCACACTAATTTTATTTTATCAGGGTACTCACTGATAACATTCACTAAACTAGTCGCCACCTGTGAACAATAAACACACTCAAAATCACCAAATTCTATAATAGTGACTTCGGCCTGAAGTGATCCTAAAACCGGATCTGAGGGGAAAATGATTACTTCATCAGCTCGTTTAGTCTGGCTAGGATAATCACTGGCTTGCGGTACAGTTCTATCTTTAGGTAATTTATTTATATTATGCCAAACTGCTACACCCAACACTAAGACTATCAAAACAAATAACCATGTAACCGGATTACGCCACATATCATGGCTTCAATTGCACGCTGCGCAATTGACCGGTTGAAGCGTCAGTGAAATATAAGAACCTACCGTCAGCTGACACTGTTAGCCCAGATGTTGGCATACCATTCCCCTGTTCATTAATTGGCTGGGCGATTAAGGCCTTACCGCCAGTGGCTAAATCAATTTGCCAGATATCATCAGACAAACCAGTAGCTATAGAACGGCTAAAGCCAGCGCCCTGGGGCAAGCCCTGAGGCACAGCACAATAAGCAAAGCTGCCGGAAAAAGTGCATTTATCAGCCCAGGTATTTAAACCGATACTCACCTTACCAGTACCAACATTGTCCGTATTGGCATTGGTCAAATAAAGAGTCGGCTGATAATTGGTTTGATCACTATAAACAGAGTAAAGTAATTTTTGCCCGTCCGGTGTCCACTCGGGTACGAAACCACGACCTTCAATCTGTAAACTGCGGAAATTCTCGCCATTGAAACCGATTAGTAAAACTTGCTGGTTGAAAAGCCCAGCAGCTTCGCCAGTGCGTGATAAAGCCACCACCTGATTATTAGCTGACCAAGCCACATTCACCTTATCCGCATTCTCACCCATTGGCTCAATGGGTGTTAGCTGCGAACCATTAGAGCTTACGCTCACTATCCAATTATCTGCTGGATTAGTCTCAGATAAATACTTACCAGCAATCGCATTGCCTGAGGGGGCAAAGGAAAATTCTGTCATCTCCTTAGGCAGAGTGTACTGCTTATTGGTGGCAAAATCATACACCACATTAGCGCCATCAGGGAATTCTAAAATGGTTTTATCACCCACTGGTGACCACGTGACATCCTGAACATTACAATACCGAGCTTCACTAACTACTACCCTATCGCCGTTTGGTTGGGTTTCATAGAACTGACAAGTGGAGCGGTCATAGTACTTTACACTGCTACCAGTGGCTGGTGCAGGTTCAATAGCAGGACCAGCACTTATCACTGGTGAAGCCGTACGCCCACCATCAGCTACTGGCGAGGCTTCAGGGAATACTGGCTGGCC
>CAZRDN010000002.1:0-16895 GCA_964598875.1 uncultured Gammaproteobacteria bacterium | reverse complement strand
CCACTGCAATCACAGCATATTTGATAATGAAGGAAATAATTATAGCCAACGGTACAAAGACAAGGAAGGATATCATTATTAAAGAATCAAATGATTCGCCGCCGCCGCGCACTAAGTATGAAATAAAGAAGGGCAGGATAGAGACGGCCAATAAAAGCCAAACCGTAAAGCGTGACAAAACGTTAAGCAAAAAGATTGGCCAGAAATGACGATTACCTTCCTGAGCCGCTCCGCTAAATGTCGTGGGTAGGCCATCTTCGATATTGGCCGTTGATTTTATCAAGGCAGCTTGAGACACAATCACCAGCCAAGCGATCATTAGCAAGGCCACTAGCATCAAGAACAAAGTGGTGATTATAGAAATAGGAGCTTGCACAAAGGATTGCTGCACCCCCTGCCAGATCAGGGTTAATTTATGTGACAAGATGGATTCTCTAATGCCGGTCAATAAATCTCCCTGACTCGCTACTTTGTCTATGGCCGATATGATGGAGCTGTATTCCCCGCCATTACCCGCTAAGGCGGCGAACAAGCCAAACGGCCAAAGCCAGGCATAATGCCAAAGTATATGCCAGGAGGATTTTATAATGTCTCGATAGATGCGCATAAGCGTATGATAGACAAAGTAAAAATTACCCTCTTATTATACCCCAAACTTGAACCGGGCGAAATCTATTTAGCCATCAGTGCTTCAAATTCTGCCTGTTCTATGACTTCTTTCTTTATGAGTTCGTTGGCGATAAGTTCCAGTCTAGTCTTCTGTTTCTTTATTATAGACTGAGCTTCCGAGTAGGCTTTTTTCAAAAGATGGGAAACCTCATCATCAATAGCCTGGGCGATTTTCTCGCTGTAGTCACGCTGTTCGGAAATCTCTCGTCCCAAAAAGATCAATTCCTCTTTAAGTCCGAAGGTGCGAGGCCCGAGCTTGTCGGACATGCCGTATTCGGTGATCAGTTTTCGTGCCAGACTGGTGGCTCGTTTAAGGTCGCTTTGGGCGCCAGTTGTAACCTCACCGAATATTTCCAGTTCAGCAGCGTGCCCGGCTAACATGACGGCTAGGTCGGCTTCAAATTCAGATTTGGGATGCATATGCTTATCTTCAGTTGGTAGCTTTAAGGTATAGCCACCAGCGCGCCCCCGTGAGATGATGGAAATCTTGTGCACCGGGTCGGCCGCTGGCATGAAGTGCGCCACCAAAGCGTGCCCGCCTTCGTGGTAGGCAGTTATCTTTTTTTCTTTTTCAGAAAGTAAATGACTCTTTCGTTCTGGTCCAAGCATTACCTTTTCTAAGGCTTCCAAACAATCAATTTGCGTTAGTTTTTTCTGGTTCCTTCTAGCCGCCAGAATAGCTGCTTCGTTTAAGAGGTTGGCTAAATCAGCTCCAGAGAAACCAGGAGTTCTTTCAGCTAGCACACGTAATTTAACATCTTCAGCCAAAGGTTTGGCTTTGGCATGAACATTAAGAATAGCTTCACGATCCTTAATATCAGGTTGATCAAGCATGACTTGTCTGTCAAAGCGTCCCGGGCGTAACAGCGCTGGGTCCAGTACGTCTGGGCGGTTGGTGGCGGCGATGACTATGACATTGGTATGAGCTTCAAAACCATCCATCTCGACCAGTATTTGATTCAAGGTTTGTTCTCTTTCGTCGTGCGAACCGCCTAAGCCAGTACCACGTTGTCGGCCAACAGCATCAATTTCATCAACAAAGACTATGCAGGGCGCGGCCTTTTTGGCTCGCGTGAAAAGATCCCGTACGCGGCTAGCGCCCACACCTACGAACATCTCTACGAATTCAGAACCGGAAATATGGAAAAAAGGTACATCAGCTTCCCCGGCTACAGCCCTGGCTAGCAGTGTTTTGCCAGTGCCAGGCGGGCCGACTAGTAAAACGCCCTTAGGGATACGCGCACCCAAGCTCAAGAATTTGTCAGGCGATTTAAGGAACTCCACCACTTCTTCCAGTTCTTGTTTAGCCTCAGCTACACCAGCCACATCCTTGAAAGTTACGCGATTCTTCTTTTCGCGAAAAGACACTTCCTTAGCCTTGGCCTGTCCAAATGACATAGCTCGGGTATTGGCGCCTTGGATCTGGCGCGACATAAAATAAATAAAACCGACTAGCAAAAGTATCGGCAGGATGAAGGGTAGTAAAGTTAGTAACCAAAAATTAACGCCCGATGGTTCCTGCACCTCAATAGTTAGATTTTTTAGTTTAGCAGGATCAACACCGTAGTTTGTTATCAATTGAGACAAGGAGTCGCCAGTTTCTTTTTTGGCCGATATCACCCGGCCATCATTTAAGGTAACTAGTAATTGGTCACCCGAGACTTCAATACTTTCAGCCGATTCACTGTCGATCGCCGCAATCACCTGGTCTAAGCTGACTTGTTCTGATTTAGGGCTGCCATTTTCATAAAGCGAAAACAGGCTGGCGAGCAGTAAAAATACTAAGAAGAAAATGAGAAAGTTTTTTACGATAGTACGCATATGTAAATATTGTAACGCCTATCTAGTATAGGCGTGAAACAAACTTCTGCCAAGTCATAGCCCTTACTTTAATCCCTGCTCTAAAAGGGCAGGGATTAAAGGGTTTATTCAGCTTTTTCTTCTGGCGCTGGTGGTGTTTTTTCATCGGTTACAGCCGTATCAACTTTTTCCGCCGCCGTGTTTTTATCGCCTTTATCTTTTTTCTCCAAGGCTTTTAAGGATAGACCCAGACGATGCTCTTTGGGGTCCATAGAGATGATGCGCCAGGGTCTGGTTTCGCCCACCTTCACTATTTCCAGCGGATCTTTCACTGGCTTGTCGGATAGTTCTGAAACATGGGCCAGTCCGTGGATTTCTTCATCAAGCTCCACAAAGACACCAAAAGGGTTAACTTTTAGGACCTTACCTTCAACCACATCATCTAAATGATAACGCTCATCAACATTCTTCCAAGGGTCATCGATCAATCGGCGGAAGGACAGCGAGATCTTAGAGCCGTCAATATTTATTATTTTGGCCTTAACCTTATCGCCCACCTTAACCACATCGCGCGGGTTGTCTATTCTCTGCCAGGCCAATTCGGAAATGTGTACTAAGCCCTCCAAACCAGTACCGAACTCTACAAAGCAGCCAAAGTCGACTACCCCGGAAATTTTACCTTCAATAACATCACCGACCTTGAACAGGTCAAGCTTATCTTTCTGCTTTTCTTCCCAGGCTGCCCGCTCGGAAACGATCAATTTCTCATCCGCCTCCTGGACGGTTATTACTTTAGCCTCCAAATCTTCACCGACGAATTGTTTGAGTAGTTCCAAAATTTTACTTTTATCTCCACCCTCAACGCGCGGATAGTGCTCTACTGCCAGTTGTGAGACAGGTAAAAAGCCAGCCACTTGACCGAGCTTTATCATCAGGCCTCCCTTATTAGCATCAACCACTCTGACCTTGACTATCTCAGCGCTCTTTTTAAGGTCTTCCAACCCGCTCCAGGCTTTTTGGTGGCCGGCATGACGGAAAGATAATTCCAATTCGCCCCTTTCATTTTCCAATTCCAAAACAGTCGCAGCTACTTGATCGCCTACCTTTAAGTCGGAATATTCGCCCGATTCATCGGTTAATTCGCGACCTCTCACGATACCTGTAGTAAAACCAGGAATGTCTAATCTGACCTCCCGCTTACCGATATTAGTAACTACGCCCTCAACAATGTCACCAGCCTTAGGAATAGCTGTAGCCTCATCAGACGACAGTAGCTGTTCCATCGCTGGGTTGTTCTTTGTTTCTAACTTTTTTCTCTTACCCATATTTTTATAACAAAAAATAGACCTACCCACACCCCGTATTCAGGGGGTATAGGCTCCTGGGGGTTATCCTGCCTAGGCAGGAGTTCCAGAAGACAAATTAAAGTATTGCTGTTAAGCAGAGCTACTTTAGCTGAAAGTAGATTTTTTGGCAAGGCTGAGGCTAAAACAGGCCGTTAAAATAGCCTCTATATCCCTTGCCAGAGGGGCTAATTTAGTGCTAAAATTAGGCTATAAATCTATGCTTATTCAGTGGTTTGGTCAGTCATGTTTTAAAGTGCAAACCAAACCGGGACCAAATGGTGAGGTCACGGTTATTTTTGACCCATTTGATTCTTCAAAAATGGGGCTTAGCTTGCCTAAATTAAGCGCGGATATCGTGGCCATTACGCATGATCATTTTGATCACAATCATGTGGCAGCTGTTGGGGGCGATTATTTTTTGATTCAAGGTCCGGGCGAGTACGAGGCCAAGCAGACCTTTATTTATGGTGTGCCTGGCTGGCATGATAATAGCAGCGGTTCAGAACGAGGAGCTAACACTATGTATTTATTGGAAAGCGAAGGTATTTCAGTGGCTCATTTAGGTGATATCGGTCAGCAGGAATTGAGCGAAAGTCAGATAGAGTATTTGGAAGGGGCTGATATTCTTTTACTTCCCGTGGGCGGCAAATATACGGTAAATGCTAAAGAGGCCCATGAATTAGTGAATCAGATCGAGCCGCGCATCGTTATTCCGATGCATTATAAGTTACCTGGTTTGAAAGTTGATTTGGACCCAGTTGATAAGTTTGTGAAGGAGTTAGGCTTGTCGGCCCAAACAGAAGAAAAGTTCCGCATAGTCAAAAAAGATCTGCCCCAAGACGAAACCAAACTGGTTCTACTTAAACCATAGTAGTTAATATGGTTGCAACAACCAAGAGTCATAGCCATCATAAAAATGAGAATAAGTTTAATCGTTTGAGTTTATTAATCGTTTGTTTAATTTTGACAGTGGTAGTAACAATTTTTTCCATTTGGGTTAATCTTAAAAATTATTCTAAAGATGATATAAGCCAAGGATTATTCACTTCCATTGGAGAGCGTTTTCAGCAAGGGTTTGAGTCCAATGGCTTTATCAGCAATTTATAATTTATGCCAACCACTAAGAAAGTAGAACCAATGAAGCCTGAGGCGGAAACCAGACTTTTGCCGCGCTCGATCGTGGAGGAAATGCAGGAGTCTTATTTGGATTACGCTATGAGCGTAATAGTAGCGCGAGCCTTACCCGATGTGCGTGACGGTTTGAAGCCAGTCCACCGCAGAATACTTTATGCCATGTGGGATATAGGGCTTAAGCCTGGAGCTAAATTCCGTAAATCAGCCACCGTGGTCGGTGAAGTCTTAGGCAAATACCATCCGCATGGCGATGTGGCGGTTTATGATTCTATGGTCAGGCTGGCCCAACCATTTTCCATGCGCCAAGTATTAGTAACGGGCCAGGGCAACTTTGGCTCAGTGGATGGTGATGGCGCTGCCGCTATGCGCTATACCGAAGCGAAGTTAGCGCCAGTGGCTGAGGAATTATTGCTTGATATAGATAAGGATACTGTTAATTTTATTCCAAATTACGACGGCTCTCATCAAGAGCCAACAGTACTGCCAGCTAAACTCCCCAACTTACTTCTTAATGGCACCATGGGTATTGCTGTTGGTATGGCTACCTCCATTCCACCCCATAATTTAGGTGAAGTGATTGATGCTACCGTACATCTGATAGAAAATCCAGAAGCCGATATCAGTGACCTGATGCAATTTGTGCAGGGCCCGGATTTCCCCACGGGCGGCGCTATTTTCAATAAAGCCGATATCAAACAGGCTTACTCCACAGGCAAGGGTTCTATCGTGATGCGCGCTAAGGCAGAAATAGTAGAGGGCAAGAGCGGCTTTCAGATTGTAGCTACCGAATTGCCTTACCAGGTAAATAAGGCAGAGCTTTTGATGCACATCGCTCAGTTGGTAAAAGACAAGAAAATAGAAGGCATTAGGGACCTGAGGGATGAATCTGATAAAGAAGGTATTAGGGTGGTGATTGAATTGAAAAAAGATGCTTATCCTAGGAAGATTTTGAATCAACTGTATAAGCAAACCAATTTCCAGACCAGTTTCCATGTGAATTGTTTGGCCTTGGTGGATGGTTTACAGCCACGCGTTTTAACCTTGAAGAACGTTTTGGAATATTATTTGAAGCATCGTCAGGAAGTTGTGCGTCGGCGTGCTGAATATGATTTGAACAAAGCAAAAGATAGGGCGCATATTTTAGAGGGTTTGGTAATGGCTTTGGAAGATATTGATAGGGTAATTGCCACTATTAAGAAGTCTAAAGATAAAGAAGATGCCCGGGTTAATTTAATTGCCAAGTTTAAATTTAGCGAGCGCCAAGCCGATGCTATTTTGGAAATGAGGCTGTCGCAGTTGGCTAATCTGGAAAGATTAAAAGTAGAGGAGGAATTAAAAGAGAAAAAGAAACTCATTAAGGAATTAGAAGATTTATTAGCCCACCCCAAAAAGATTTTGGGAGTTATTAAGCAGGAATTAGTGGATTTGAAAGCTAAATTTGCCGAAGAGAGGCGCACCAAAGTGTTTGCTGGGGCAGTGGATAAATTTACCCAGGAAGATCTGATACCGAACGAGGCTGCGGTGGTCATTATTACACGCGATGGCTATATTAAGCGTTTGCCGCCAGATACTTTTAAAGCTCAAGGCCGTGGTGGTAAAGGCGTAATCGGGTTAACCGCCAAAGAAGCTGACGCAGTGGAGCATTTATTTTCTACCAACACACACGCCGATTTACTTTTCTTCACTACCCGTGGCCGGGTGTTTGAGCTTAAAGCCTATGATATTCCCGCAGCTTCCCGTACAGCTAAGGGCCAGGCAGTGGTGAACTTCTTGCAATTAGCGCCTGAGGAAAAGGTTTCGGAAGTTTTAGCCCTATCTGACTGGGAAGGCTATAAATTCCTGATCATGGTAACAAAGCAAGGAGTGATAAAGAAAGTAACCATTGATGCTTTTGCCAATGTCCGCCGTAGCGGTTTAATTGCCATTAAACTTAAACCAGCAGATCAATTATATTGGGTTAAGCCATCAACTGGTGATGATGAAATAATGTTGGTTACTGCTCGCGGGCAAAGCATTCGCTTTAAAGAAAAAACAGTGCGGCCAATGGGCAGGGGTGCTGCTGGCGTGAGGGGTATGAAATTAAAAAGCAGTGATGAAATTACTGGTATGGATCTGATAGCCGAAGGCAAACCCAGCCCAGATGAACAATTGTTGGTTATAATGAATCTAGGCTACGGCAAGCGTACTAAATTGAAAGAATATAAAGTTCAGAACAGGGGCGGCAGTGGCGTGAGGACAGCTCATGTGACACCGAAGACCGGGCAAGTAGTTTCTGCGTTTGTGGTGAACGCTAAGAGGGAAAAAGAAGATTTGATTGTGATATCCGACAAAGGCCAAGTGATTCGCTTGCCTCTCAAGGCTGTGTCAGTGCTTGGGCGTGATACCCAAGGCGTCAGGATTATGCGCTTTAAGGAATTGGGTGACCAGGTGGCCTCCGTAACTTTTGTTTAGTATTTAATTTATTAAATTTTAAGTATATGAGATTTATAACTTGGTTGATACTTATTATTGTAGTCTTTAATTTGTTTAAATATTTTTTGAAGTATCTTCCCTCAGGAGATCAACTTGTTAGTAACTCACCACTTTCAAAATTATCAAAGTATTCAAAATGGTTGGTGGTTGGCTTGGTAGTTGGAGTGTTAATAATAAACGCTATTTCAGTAGTGCCAGCTGGCCATGTGGGCGTAATAGATTTTTTTGGTAGAGTGTCTGATCGCACACTGTCTCCTGGTATTAATATTGTTAATCCATTGGCAAAAGTACAAAAGTACTCAGTGCAAACAAAAGAACATAAAGAGACCACGCAGGTGTTGTCGAGTGAAGGTCTTACCATTGGGCTGGAGATTAGTATTTTATATCGTATGGATCCAGAATACGCGGTAGATATATATAAGACCATATACGGTGGTAATTATGAGGAAGTTATTCTTATTCCGCAGTTAAGATCAGTGAGCCGCGCTGTCACAGCGAGCGTACAGGCCAGCGCCCTGTATTCAAATGAACGGGAAAAATTAGGTGAACTAATACAAGCAGAATTGACCAAGATGGTAGGAGGCCGGGGGATTATTATTGAATCAACACCATTAAGGAATGTTGCCCTGCCGCCACAATTGACGCAGGCCATAGAAGAAAAACAACGTGCAGACCAAGAAAGTCAACGGATGGAATTCGTTTTGGATAAGGAAAGGAAGGAAGCGGAGAGGAAAAGGATAGAAGCTCAAGGTATTGCAGATTTCCAAGATATCGTTACCAAAGGTATAAGTGAACCCTTGCTTAGATGGAAAGGAATAGAAGCTACGGAGAAAATCGCTGAGTCTGATAATACTAAGGTCATAATTGTGGGTTCTGGCCCAGATGGCTTACCCATAATTTTGGATACTAAATAGCTCAAGCCTGCTTAATCGTTGACATTTTTATAAATAACGCTATAATCAATCAAGTTGTTTTATTAATATTATTTACAATTTATTATGGGTTTACCAGGTCATAGGAGAACATCTTCACATAAGCGACGCCGAGCTTCTCATTTTGCGCTTAAACCAACAAGTTTAACCACTTGTTCGCATTGCAAACAGGCCGTAAAGCCACACCAAGTTTGCTCAAATTGCGGCTATTATCGGGGCCGGCAGGTGCTTAAGCTCAAATCTAAGTTAGTCGGGCGTGCCCGGGCTCGCGCTGCTGCTGCCGAAGCTGCTAAGGCCAAGGCTGAGAAAAAGGAAGAAAAGTAAAAATGTCCAGCCGCCACCTTGCTCGTACCGTAGCCATGCAAACACTATTTCAGTGGGATTTTGCTGGCAAGCAGGGCGAGTTGGTTGATTTGTTAGAGAAAAACATGCCGGAGCTGGCCCCTGGGCTGGATGACGATGGTTTTGCCGAAAGACTTATTAAGGGTTTGGTAAAAAATTTGTCAGAGATAGATGATATTATCCAGCGTCTGGCGCCAGAGTGGCCTGTTGACCAGATAACCGGTATAGACAGAAATGTTCTGCGCATAGGCGTGTATGAGCTCAAATTCGGCAAGGAAATTCCGCCGAAAGTTGCTATCAACGAAGCTATTGAGTTGGCTAAAGCCTTTGGTTCTGATGCTTCCAGTAAATTCGTCAACGGGGTTCTGGGCAGTCTTTATAAGGAAATGGAAGGCAAGGGTGAGGTGCCCATAGAAGATTTTAAGCAAGTTTACGAGAAGACCGCAGTTGAAGAAAACCAAAATAAAGACGAAGATAAAAAAGAAGAGGAAAAAACCGATTAGTAAAAAATTATTTAATTTCTAAATTTTATGAAAGACTTTTCTTTATTAGAGAGTCGACTGGGAGTTTCCTTTAAGGACCAAGATCTTTTAAGGCAAGCCCTAGTCCACCGCTCTTATTTGAACGAGAATCCAGGCTTTAATCTGCCACATAATGAACGGTTAGAGTTTTTGGGCGACGCCGTCCTGGAATTAGTGGTCACAGAGTATCTGTATAAAAATTATCCTAATCCGGAAGGTGAGCTGACTAATTGGCGCGCTGCCTTAGTGAATGCCATCATGCTTTCAGGGATTGCAGCTAATTTGGGATTGGAGGATTATTTGTATTTATCGCGCGGTGAGGCTAAAGATGCCGGCACTAAAGCCAGGCAATATATTTTAGCCAATGCCATTGAGGCAGTGATTGGCGCGATCTATCTGGATCAGGGTATGGTTGTGGCAGACAAATTTATTACTACGGAAGTTTTGGTGAAATTAGCAGAAGTTTTGCAGAGTAAATCATACCTTGACCCTAAGAGCCGTTTTCAGGAATTGGCGCAGGATAAGGTAGGCGTTACCCCACATTATTTAGTACTAGATGAACAGGGCCCAGATCACGCCAAGCAGTTCAGAGTTGGTCTTTATATTGGTGAGGAATTGGTGGCCGAAGGGGTTGGTTCTAGTAAGCAAGAGGCGCAGGTAGCTGCGGCTGAAGCGGGTATTAAAGTGAAACAGTGGCACATTGAGTAACTTAATTAATCGTCAGCAATGTATTTACAGAAATTAGAAATCCAAGGCTTTAAATCATTCGCCAATAAGACCACCCTGGAGTTCAATCGGCAGTTGACCGCCATAGTCGGCCCTAATGGTTCTGGTAAGAGTAATATTGCCGATGCTGTTAGATGGGTATTGGGTGAGCAGTCGGTTAAGCTTTTGCGTGGTAAGAGAGCAGAAGATGTGATATTTGCTGGCAGCGATTTAAAATCACGATTGGGCATGGCCGAGGTCTCTTTGTATTTGAACAACGAGGATGGCCAGGCGCCGGTAGATTATTCCGAGATCGTGGTAACCAGACGCGTCTTTCGCGATGGTCAGAGTGAGTATTTGTTAAATAAATCGCCAGTCAGGCTGCAGGATATCCAATTACTCTTGGCCAGTGCCAAATTCGGCCAAAAAACCTACAGCGTTATCGGCCAAGGGATGGTGGATTCCATACTGCTTTCTTCGCCGTCGGAACGTAAGGAATTTTTTGAGGAAGCCACCGGTGTTAAACAGTATCAAATCAAACGAGAGCAATCCATTGCCAAGTTATTGGCCACTTTTGAAAATTTAGAGCAGGCTAATATTCTATTGCAGGAGATCGAACCGCGCTTACGTACGTTAACTCGCCAAGTTAAGCGCTTGGAAAAACGAGAAGAGCTGGAGAGAGAAGTTTCAGAATTACAAAAGGTTTATTATCGTTTCCGCTGGCATGAATTAGAGAACAGGCGCGTAAAAGTTGCCGAGCGGGTAGCTGATTTAGAAAAAACATTGACTGGTCAGCACAAATCAGCTGAAACTTTGCAAGACAAGTTAGCTAAGCTTGAGCATAGCGGTGGCGGCACCAGTTGGTCTGATTTGGAAAGAGAACAAAACAGTTTACGCCAAAAAGTTGCTGATTTGGTCAGACAGCAGGCTTTGGAGCAAGCCAGGGAGGAGGTCGGTCAAATTGAAAGAGGGCAGGGTGAAATAGCCTTGTTGCAGCAGCGCCATAATGAATTGGCCGATGAGCTTAAGAATATAGTGGATAAGGTGGCTAGGGTGGAAACAGACCTAGCTGAGCAAAAAAAGGTTCTAGCCAAAGCCTTAGAGGAACAAACTAGTCTAGCCTCAAGTTTTTCCAGGTTTCAGTTGGGGGGTTATCCTTGGTTAGAGCAGGAATTAGAATCGGTTTTAGCCGAGCAACGTGAATTGCGGCTTGTATTGTCTTCAGCCACAAATATTGCTCAGATGAAAGAAAGTTTAAGTAAGGTAGCTGGTTTAGAGGAAAGGCTACAGAATTTATTAAAGAAGTTGAAGCAAACCGGACAAGTATCGTTCGGCGATCTGGATAGATTAATGAAAGAACGGGAATTATCAGCCCAAAATGTGGCTGAGGTTAGGGCTAATATAAAATCTCTAGAGCGAGAACTATCTGAGCTCAAAGATCGCCAAGAACAATTGGCTCGTATTCTAGAGCGAGTAAAAATTGATCTGGCAGGCAAGGCTGCTGTGGGCGGTGCAACCTTAACTAAAGTATCTGATGACCTTGCTGCCACCGAAGCTAAACTTAAAGAGGTTACTGCCTCCATTACTGGTTTGCAGGCCGAATCGCAAGGTAGACAAGCAGAGGTTTTTAAAATACAGCGTGAACTGACCCTGGTTAGGCAGGAGGAACGGCATCTAGAGCAAGATTCGCATGAGGCTGCCCTGGAGTTAACTAGGCTAGAAACCAAGCTTGAGGACCTGGAAAGGGAAATGGCTCAGGAAATTTCTCCCGAGATGGCGCACTCTATAAAAGAGTCAGGCGAGGTTAAAGCTATCAATGAAGGTGCCACCGCCTTAGAGTTGCAAAAACTAAAACATCAATTGGAGTTGACTGGCGGTATTGAGCCTGAGGTGATATCAGAATATCAGCAAACCAAGACACGATTTGATTTTTTATCCAGCCAGACAGAGGACCTGCACGCGGCGGTAGCCAGCTTAGAAAGCATTATTCGCGATCTGGACGTTACTATTGAGAAAAAGTTTTTAGTTAGTTTTAAAGAGATAAATGAGAAGTTTGGTCAGTACTTTAAGGTTCTTTTTGGTGGTGGTAAGGCGCAGCTTGTTTTACAAAGAGCCGACGTCCCTAAAAAAGAGAAGGACATTTTGCCAGAAGAGGACGAAGATTTAGAAGATGATGATGAAGAGGCTGGTAAGGCAACCCCCAGCGCCAAAGAAAAGTTCCTGGCGGCAGAAAAACTGCGAGCATCTTTGTTCTCAGGCGTAGAAATCAGTGCCACACCGCCTGGCAAGAAACTATCTTCCATCACTGCCCTATCTGGTGGTGAAAAGGCTCTTACTTCCATAGCTTTGATTTGTTCCATAATCTCCCACAACCCGTCTCCGTTCGTCATTTTAGATGAGGTTGATGCGGCCTTGGATGAGGCTAATAGTGAGCGTTATGCTGCCATTCTGGACTCTTTGATGGATGCCACACAGTTCATCACCGTAACCCATAATCGAGCTACTATGCGGCGGGCAGCCATTCTTTATGGCGTTACCATGGGCGAGGACGGCGTAAGTAAATTATTGTCGGTTAAATTTGATCAGGCCGATGAGCTGGCAGCCAAGGACGCACCTAAAGAGGCCAAGAAAAAGCTAAGTCCTAAGCTTGGGCACTAGGCTTGACATCAGTATTAATTTTGGCTAGCATTAATCTGCTTTTAATCATTATTCAAGTCACTTACTCTATACTTTTATTATGTTAATGATCCGTTTGGCCCGCACTGGTAAGACCAAAAAACCATATTTTAGGCTAATAGTTTCTGAAAAGACCAAAGATACTCACGGTGATTATCTGGAGATTTTGGGACATATTAATCCTCACGCTGCACCGCGCGAAATCGTTTTGAAGGCAGATAGGATAAAGTACTGGCTGGGAGTGGGTGCTCAGCCGTCCCCAGCCGTTCATAATGTCCTGGTGGATAAGGGTATTTTAAGTGGTGAAAAGTTAAGAGTTTGGAAACCTAAGAAGAAAGAAACCACTGAAGCCGAAGCTAAGCCTGCTCAAACTAAAGCCGCCACCGCACCAGTTGAGGAAGCTAAAAAAGAGGAAGCGGCCAAACCAGCTGAGCCTAAAGCTGAAGCCTAAGCTAAGCCTGCTGAGTAAAATCAGTTTCACTGAATTTGAAACCAAGGTTGATGAAAGTCAACCTTGGTTTTGTAAAGGCCTGGCTGATTATTCACCAAGATATAAGCTTTTATGAGGTAGGCTTGCATTTTTCCTGAGAAATGCCTTATAATCTTTCATAGCTCGTTATAAATAAGAACAAGGCCTAAAGCTCCAGCTATATTGTATGGCAAAAGGTCGAACTAGCCCTACAGACTATAATTGAGTTTTTGCCCGTTTATTTATAGGACGTGCTAAAGCACATTAATTTTTAAATTTACCGAACGATATGGCAGATGAGTCACATAAGGACCAGCAGTTCATTGACTTTGTCGTGAAATCACTGGTCGATCATCCAACAGACGTTAAGACCGAACGAACGGTCGACGAAATGGGTGTTCTTATCACCTTGCATGTTAATCCGGAAGATATGGGCCAAGTAATTGGTCGCTCCGGTCAAACTGCTCGCAGTCTACGCACACTTTTACGTGTGGTAGGTGCCAAGAATAATGCCCGAGTTAATTTGAAGATCTATGAGCCAGAGGGTAGTTCCCGGCCAAGGCGCTCTCGCGAAGAGCGTGAGGCTATGAATGGCAATGGTCCAGATACTTCAATCGTTGACGACTTGAAAATATAAATTTAAATAAAAGCGCCCCCATACAGGGGGCGCTTTTATTATCCCTTGACTTATCTCTAGTTCTAGTTTAATCTGCGGCCAGACCTTTTAAATAATAAATAATCAAACACAAAATACAGGAGTGGGCGTGAAAAAATACCTCATTGCTTTTACAATTTTAATAGCGTTCTTTAGTGTATCTTACCTTTGGTTTTCATCCTTGGAACCGGAAGGGGATTATATTTTATTGGTTGATCAGCGCGGCCTAGATATTGAGTCAGCCATACAGATTGCACAAGAAGTCTGCGATCAATATTCTCCCGCTGAGTTATATTGGGTGTTTAATATTGAAGATACTGATGTGCTGGATAATGTGCTGAAAATAAAAGTTCCAAGCGGTTGTAATGTCACTATGTCCAATAGTGTAGGATATTCATTAGTTTCAGCCTGCGAGACTTTTGAAAGTTTAGCTGGTAAGCCAGGGGATAAATGCTTAATTTTTTGTCCTAGTGATTATTCATCAGAAGTTGATGAGGATGTATTGAGGGAAAATTTATTTCAGGATAATAACATAAAAATAATGGTCATTGGTCCGTATGCAGGTAAAAAAAGTTAAAAGCAACCCTTATAGGCCTGTGTGCGGACACAGGCCTATTATTTATTATTGACAACCAGTTGACTTATCGTTAAGGTATTGCTGAAAGTAGAAATTAAACAATATGTATAAAATCAAAAATAAGGAAAGTATAAAATGAACATTATAAATCATTGGCAGGAGCTTCTAGTGGGTTTTTGCTTGATAATTATATTATCGCGCACCATAGCCACAGCTTTATTAAGGTATCCAATACTGCATTTAAGCACAAAAGAAAGAACGGATAGGTTTAGGGTTAATAGATTCTTTCTAACTATGACCCCAGCACTTTGCTACGTGTTTTTAAATGCAATATTAATGGTGGTGGACATAGTTCTTATTAATGGAGCTGTTGAATTCATTATCGGCAATATGTTTACTTATCTGATAATATCAAGCATAATTTTCGGCATCAGATGGTATATCTCTACTATGATGTGGGATAAAAATTATGAAGTTATCCGTGAAATCCCCAGGTATCAAGAACCATTAGCTGAGGAGTTTTTATAATAAATGTTATAGGGCTTGTTTTTATGCAAGCCCTGTTTTATTGTTAGAAACATGAAGAAGTTTGATATTATCACAATTTTCCCAACCTCATTGGATTCGTATTTTGCTACGAGTATTTTGCAGCGGGCGCAAACCAAGAAACTGATTAAGGTTCAAGTGCATGATTTACGCAAGTGGGCGCGGGATAAGTGGCGCAAGACAGATGATAAGCCTTACGGCGGCGGGGCTGGCATGGTGATGCTGGCAGAGCCGATATTACGAGCTATAAGCTCTGTAAAAAAGAGCGAAAAATCACGAGTTATATTATTAGCAGCCAATGGCAAGCAGTTTAAACAAAAGGATGCGGGGCGCTTAGCAAAGTATGACCAGATAGTTTTTGTCTGCGGCCGTTATGAAGGCGTGGATGCTAGGGTAGAAAGATTTATAGATGAAAAAATATCAGTCGGGCCATATGTAGTTACGGGCGGTGAATTACCAGCAGGTATTATAGTAGATGCTGTTTCTCGCCTTATTCCCGGGGTAGTTGGTAAGCATGAGTCAGTTGTTAATGAATCCCATACTAAAGAGGGTTATTTGGAACATGATCATTACACTCGTCCTGAAGTTCTAACTTGGAAAGGCAAAAAATACCGCGTACCAAAAGTACTTTTAGAGGGTCATCACAAGAAGATACAGGAGTGGCGTAACAAGAAATCTAAAGTAAAAAAATAAAGGCATCTATGATAGATGCCTTTTGCATTATACTTTTGGTTTTATTTCGTAGTCTATTCCCCAGCGATCTATGTAGTTAATAGTAAAGTCCATTGGTTGCTCATTAGGTAATTCTACTTTACCCTCAAGAGGCTGCCATATAAGATGGGTTTTTTGTTCAGGCCCATTTCGGTAAACAGATATTAGTTTTAGTTTAATATTTACATATTTCTCGCCAGTGGGTCTAAGTGTTAAATAAATTTCACCCATGTCATGTGAAGTGAATACTTTATTCTTGATATTTGCATCAAAACCTTGCGAAGTTAATATATGGCTGAAGTCTCCATAGCTTGTCCAATGCGGCGAATCATTGAATAACATTATAGCAAGCTTGTAAAGAAAAATTGAAATGCAATAATCCAGGCCTACAACCTTTCTTTTTTTCTTCAATCTAATTGGCAATTGAATTTGTTCCATTTTTTACTCTCTTTCTGACGCGTCAGGCGTCAATGTTTGTTTAACATCGCCACCATCAGGGTGGTCATTTATTTAGTTATTTAAGAACTGTTTTTGAGTTCATACTAAATTACTCTTGAGGTCTAGTTTTGTCAAGTATAAAAATAGGGATACTTATGGAAGTATCCCTTTAATTAATTTATCAATTCCGGCTTGATGAATGTTTCCCAGATTTTTTCATCTAGATCCCCAGAAGGCACCAGTTTAAAACCAGTGTTGTTGGTGAATTCAAATTTTATCAATATATCAATGACCTCCGGATAGTAAAAGAGGAGACTATCGGGTACCCAGTTACCAGTGATATTTTGCAATCTAATGCGTAGGTGGCATTTTTTAGGCCAGCCAGCTGGTTTTATTTTTACAAAAATTTCACGAGTTTCAGATTCATTTTTACTGTCGGTGATAATTTCACCTGAGAAAGCAGTTATCTCAGGAATGGAATTTAGTCTGATATGACCGTGTTCCTGAAGTAGTAGTTTGAATTCGTGGACTACAATGCATAACACAAAGTGGAATTCATGGATTTCGAACGATTTACTCATTTTTTCTCCTTCTGGCATCTTACATGCCAATGTTTGTTGGACATTGCCGCTCTTGCAGCGGGCTTTGGTTGTTAAGGTATTTTTTGTTCAAATAATATAGCTGAACTACTGAAAGTGGTCAATATTGGCTGGTTTTTGGGTTATTGGGGCGCAAGGATCCCAGTTGAGCCTTAGGGCTTGACAAACTCTGGGTAGGGGGGTACACTTAACATGCTTAATTAATAATCTTTTTAAAACCGGCCAACTTCTTCTCTAACAGATAGCCCCTAAATTAGGGCCATAAGAGTAGAAAAAACAGTGGTACTTGTCCCGTAAGCAGGG
>CAZRDN010000001.1:0-17846 GCA_964598875.1 uncultured Gammaproteobacteria bacterium | reverse complement strand
CACGCCGAGGTCTGATTAAGAAAGTTAGCCAAAGGCGCAAGTTGTTGAAGTTTTTACAAAGGGAAGACGAAAAGAGCTTCGAGGCACTTATTAAGAAATTGAAGTTAAAGATTAAAATTTCAGCCACACCTCAGGAATTACCAGAAGTGGTTGAGGAAAGCGACGAAGAAACAGAAGAATAGTTTTCTGTTTGATTTTAGATATGATAAAACACAAAGATCAGCGCGTAGGAGTATTTGTCGATGTGGCCAACATGTATTATTCGTCGCGGAATATTTTTGGCAGCCGCACGAATTTTGGCAAGGTTTTGGAAGCGGCGGTAGCAGGCAGAAAATTAATTAGAGCCATCGCTTATGTAGTTAAGGCCGAGGCCCCGGAAGAGGCTAAATTTTTTGAGGCCCTAGACAAGCAGGGCTTTGAGGTAAAAACCAAGGACTTACAAGTTTTCGTGGGCGGCGCCAAAAAAGGCGACTGGGATGTAGGTATAGCTATAGACACTATTTCTATGGCACCTAAATTAGATGTCATAGTTTTGGTAACAGGGGACGGTGATTTTGTACCGTTGATCGAATTCCTACAATTTTTAGGACAGCGGGTTGAGGTGATGGCCTTTAGTGAGACAGCTTCGGCGAAATTAAAAGAGGCGGCCGATGATTTTATTGATTTATCCGCTGCCCGCTCGCAGTTTTTATTACCCTTACCGCCATCGCTCAAGCGGCAGCTTACCAAAAAGAGCAGCGGATTCAATTATACTTAATAACTTTATAAATTTAATATTTTAAGGCAGGCATTTGAGGATGTAGGCGAAAAGTTATTTGAAGAGAATCGTTCCCCGCGCAGTCAGGGCCCGTTTCCTTTCAAATAACCGCCAAGCCCAATTTTCCTGCCAGGAAAGGTAACATATGTCAGAGGTAAAAATGTTTGAACATGAATTAGCTGGTAAAAAACTGAAGGTGGAAGTTGGCAGATTAGCCAAGCAAGCTCACGGCGCTTGTACTGTTAGTTATGGTGATACTGTGGTTTTAGCAACCGTAGTGCAAGCCCCAGAGCCGCGCGAAGGTACGGATTTCTTTCCTTTGTTGGTGGATTATGAAGAGAGGTTGTATGCTGCGGGTAAGATAAAGGGCTCTCGCTTTATTAAGCGTGAAGGTCGTCCAACAGATGAAGCCATCCTGACCGCGCGTTTGATTGACCGTTCTATCAGACCCTTATTTAAAGATACAGAGAGGCGCGATGTTCAGGTGGTGGTAACAGTGTTATCGGTTGATCAGGAAAACGATCCCGATGTTCCAGCACTAATAGCCGCCTCCATAGCTTTAGCTATCAGCCCAGTGCCCTGGAATGGTCCAGTGGGCGCTGTGCGCGTCGGCAGAATTGGCGGTGAATGGGTACTGAATCCTTCTTATGAAGCACGTACTAAATCCGAGCTGGATGTTTTTGTGGCCGCGACAGCCGATGAGATTGTGATGTTAGAGGCAGGGGCACAGGAAATTCCGGAAGAAATCATAGCTGAGGCTATTAATTTTGGCCATAAGCATATTGGTAAGGCTTTCCCATTCATGCAGGAGGTAATCAAAGCTTGTGGCCTACCTAAGCAGCCAGAGCCGGAACTATCATCAGAGGAGGCTGCTGTCTTGGTAATGTTAAAGACCAAGGTGGAGCAGTATTTAGCTGGTAAGTTCGAGGCTTTATTCGCTACACGCAGTAAAGAGGCTTACGGCGCCAAGCTAGCAGAGATAACCAATGGTTTAGATGAGTCGTTGAAGGCTGATAATGAGGTTTCTAAAGAAGCTCGGGCCAAGGCCTTGGGGTTAGTTGAACATTATCTTGACCTGGCAGCTCGCCGGCAAGTATTGGATCAAGGGAAAAGGGTTGATGGCCGCGCCCTAGATCAGATTCGTGAGTTAGAGGCTGGTGTAGGTATATTACCGCGCACACACGGCACAGGTCTTTTCCGTCGCGGCGAAACCCAGGTGTTGTCAGTTGTTACCTTAGGTAGCCCAGGTATGGAGCAAACCCTGGATGGCATGGAAGAAGACGGCAAGAAAAGATTCATGCATCATTATAACTTTCCAGGATTTTCCGTAGGTGAAGTTAAGCCGGTGCGCAGTCCTGGTCGCCGCGAAATAGGTCACGGCGCTTTAGCGGAAAAGGCTCTGGAGCCGATAATTCCCCAGGACAAAGCAGCCTTTCCTTATACCATCAGAATTGTTTCCGAAGTTTTGTCTTCCAACGGGTCTTCTTCCCAAGCTTCTATTTGTGGTTCCAGTTTAGCGTTAATGGATGCAGGTGTGCCGATTAAAGCTGCGGTCGCGGGTATTGCCATGGGGCTCATCACTGATCCGTCAGATAAAAATCGTTACGCCATTCTTACAGACATCCAAGGCGTGGAGGATCATGCTGGTGATATGGATTTTAAAGTGGCAGGCACGAAGACAGGCATCACTGCAGTTCAATTGGATATTAAACTTGGCGGTATTGCACCTAAGATAGTTGAAGAAACTTTAACGCATGCCCGTGAGGCACGTATGAAAGTTTTAGCTGTGATGGCTGAGGTTATTGCCGAGCCGCGTGCGGAATTATCACCACATGCGCCACGCATCGTTTCGTTCAATATTCCAGTGGACAAGATCAGAGAGGTAATTGGTCCGGGCGGCAAGGTTATTAATGAGATCATTGATGCTACCGGCGTAACGATTGATATTGAAGATGACGGTTTGGTGATGGTGACCAGTGTGTCTGCCGAAGCTAGCGCTAAGGCAGTTGAGTGGATCAAGAATTTAACCCGCGAAGTCGTGGTCGGGGAAACTTTCCAAGGCAAGGTTACAAGAATCATGAACTTCGGGGCTTTTGTGGAAGTGTTGCCCAAACAAGAAGGCTTGGTCCATGTGTCTGAGCTGTCTTGGAATTATGTAAATAATGTAGGTGATGTGGTTAAGATAGGAGATGTCATTCCAGTTAAGGTGGTAGAGATTGATGAGCAGGGCAGGATTAATCTTTCCCATAGGCAGTGTTTGCCTAAGCCAGAGGGCGTAGAAGAGCCTCATCGTGGCTTTGGTGGTAATCGTCACAATGGCGGCGCACCGCGCCAGGGCAGAAACGGCGGCGGTCGTTATAATGGTGGGCGCAATAATCATAACTAAGCTTCAGATAAATCAGTAAATTCCCCAACCCCAGTTTAAAAACTGGGGTTTTGTGGATAAATTGTGGTTTATGTGGATAATGAGCAAGATATGTGCTCACAATATTTTGGTACTATTTGGCTAATTATAAATAAAATATGGTAGTTGACCAGGTCGTAAAAGTATGCTATATTTAATTTTAGAAAGTTAAAAAATAATGGTTTAGGACCGCAGTAAAGGCCTGGGAGGCTCAAAACACCTTTTAGCCCCTTGCTACTGTCCGGATTTCGACCTGGTACTGGCCGAGGTCAAACCAAAAAACTTTTGAAACAAAAACAAAATCACGGTCCGCTTATCTTAACTGGTTAGCAGACCACAAGGCTGGTAGCGAGAATCGCAGCTTAACAAAGCCAGTAGTTGCGCCTAAGGTGCTTGAGGATACATTGTTGGCGATTTGCTAGCATAGCGGGTTTCATAATCATTATGAAGTCGGCTAAGCTAGCGAATCATCAGCTAGAGCAAGCATCGTATAGGCGCCGTAAGGTGCCAATTATTAATTTTCTAATGGGCCATCCTTCCGGCGCCTTTTTTCTTTGTTAAAAATTCGGTTGGCTAGGCGTCGTTTTCCCCCTTACCCCTAGGGCATTGTTTGTTTGCCTTATAGGTGCTATACTGCGTTCGCATATGGACCAAGCGTTTATAAAAGAAATGGAGCAGATGCTCCTAGATATCAAACAAAAGCTGGAAGGCGAGCTTCATGGTTTTTCCCGTCGCGATTCCAAGCTGGCCCAAGGGTTTGATGCTGAATTTCCTGATTACGGTGATAAGGAAGATGAGAATGCCGCCGAGGTAGCAACCTTTACCGATAATTTAGCTTTGGGCCGTACTTTGGAAGGTGCTTTAGAAGATGTGGAGGCAGCCCTAGCACGCATTGCTAAGGGTACTTACGGACAGTGCCGTTATTGTGGTCAGGAAATTGATGAACGTCGTTTACGCGCTAGACCAGAATCAAGTAGTTGCGTTGAATGCAAGAAAAAAAAGTTGGGCCGAGCATGAGGCCGTCTCGTTTTATTTTGGCTGGCAGCCTTATTCTTTTCTTTTTGCTGGATAGATTCATTAAGAACATAGCCATAGTTAAGCCGTCATTCGTAGAGGGCTTATTTTTTTATTGGCAGCCAGTGTTTAATACTCAAGGCCCTTTTAGCTTACCTTTACCTGGTTTTATTTTGTTCACCGTTGCCGCCGCCGCTTTAGTATGGTTAACCAGGTTGTGCTGGCAGTCGTGGCTTAAAAATGAGTTCAGGCTTTTTTTAGGGAGCGGATTAATGATAGTAGGTGGCTATAGTAATTTTTGGGATAGGCTAATACACGATGGTGTGGTGGACGTTTGGCATTTTACCTTCGGCGCTTCAAGCTTGAATTTTAATTTAGCTGACCTGTATTTATTATCAGGTCTATTAGTAATAATATCTTCTTACCAAAAACGCCGTAGCGTTTTAGCATCTTAACTCGGCCTTAAGCCAGGGGCTTAATTTTACATTTGACCAAAAGCCTGGCTTGGTAGTAAGGTAGTTGACTATGTCAGCTAAGGTTTATACCTGCGGTGTGTTTGGCTTACAAGCCAGGGCCATTGAGGTGGAGGCTGATGTTTCTTCCCAATTACCAGGTATTTTTATAGTTGGCTTGCCTGATAAGGCAGTGGAAGAAGCCAGGGAGAGGGTGCGTTCAGCCCTGAAGAATTCCGGTTGTGAATTCCCGCGCACCAAAGTGACTGTTAATCTAGCGCCGGCTGATGTGAAAAAAGAAGGCAGTGCTTATGATTTGCCGATAGCTTTATCTTTGCTGGCCGCTAGTCAGCAGCTGGCAGGTGAGAGCGGCTTTAACGAGAAGTTATTTTTAGGAGAATTATCTCTGGAGGGCAATTTGCGATCTGTACCGGGTATTTTAGTAGTAGCGCGGGCTGCAAAACGTTTAGGCTTTAAGGAAATTTATATTCCTCCAGCCAATGCAGCTGAAGCCGCCTTGGTGGAAGGGGTGACTGTTTATGCGCCGCAGAATTTAAAGGAATTATTAGGACATTTGTCCGGACAGGAAAAGATTATACCAGTTGTTACCACAGACCTAACCGATATCACAGTGGATTCAATTCCTGCAGAAATTGATTTAAGCCACGTACATGGCCAGGAGCACGCTAAGCGCGCTCTGGAAATCGCCGCCAGCGGCGGCCATAATATGTTGATGTCTGGTCCACCAGGCTCGGGCAAAACTTTATTAGCTCGTGCTTTGTCTGGTGTATTACCACCATTGACACGGGATGAGGTGTTGGAGGTAACCGAACTTTATAGTGTAGCTGGTCTTTTATCAGCCGACCGTCCGTTGATCAGGCATCGTTCATTTAGGGCGCCTCATCATACAGCTTCCGAAGTAGCTTTGGTGGGTGGTGGTTCTAGCCTTCGTCCTGGAGAGATCTCTTTGGCACACCGCGGTGTTTTGTTTTTAGATGAATTGCCAGAATTTCCGCGTTCGGTCCTGGAAAGCCTGAGGCAGCCATTGGAAGATGGTATAGTTACGGTTTCCCGAGCCGCTGGCACTATTCAATATCCCGCCCAGTTCATTCTAGTGGGAGCTATGAACCCTTGCCCTTGCGGTTATGCAGGTGATCCAGTTAAACAATGTACTTGCACACCTGGCATGATTTATCGTTATCAACACAAACTTTCCGGGCCGTTACTGGATCGTTTTGATTTAATGGTGACCGTACCGCGTTTACCTTTTGAAAAATTAGAATTGCCAGCGGCCGAGCCGTCGGTCAAAGTCAGGGCCAGAATAATGTCCGCGCGCCAGACCCAAGCCCAACGCTATGGCGGACAAACCAAATTGAACGCGACCATGAGTTTGTCTGAGATAAAGAAAATAAAGTTGCCAGCAGAAGCTACTGATTTATTGCGTCAGGCAGTGAATAAATTCCAGCTCTCCGGGCGGGTTTATCACCGAGTACTAAAGGTTTCGCGGACCATTGCTGATCTGGCAGGCAGTGAGGAGATTGAAGCAGTACATGTGGCCGAAGCTTTGCAGTACCGGCCACGCAGCAGGAATGAATAATAAAACAGCCCACGCGATGAGGGTTGTTTTATTATCTAATATAATTCAAAGGATTGGTGCGGCTGCCGCGTACCCTAACTTCAAAGTGAAGATGGGGCCCAGTGGAGCGTCCAGTGGAACCAACATTGGCAATATGGTCGCCTTTTTCCACACGATCGCCAGCAGCAACATGTAATTTGGAAGCGTGACCATAAAGCGTTTTCAGTCCGCCGCCATGATCAATGATTATGTAATAGCCATAGCCACCGCTATTCCAACCAGAGACTTCCACGATACCACCCTCAGCCGCAAAAATAGATGTGCCTGTGGGTGCGCCAATATCTATACCGCCATGTCGCCAAGAATAGTATTGTGTGATTCTGGTAGCGCCAACTGGCCAGAGTAATTTGCCAGTGGTAATCGGGGGCGAGGAATAAGTTGTAGCTGAGGCAGCTGGCCGTGTGACCACTGGTGCGGCTGGGGGACGTCCACCTGGTATGACAATCGTTTGCCCTACAGTGAGGGAGGTACTGGAAAGGCTGTTGTAGGCCATTATATTGTCGGCCGATACGCCATAGCGTGAAGCGATTTTATTTACGGTGTCGCCACTACCGATGCGGTAGGTCACGCCGTCCGTTGGTAAGATGGTAAGTTTTTGTCCTGGCCTGATTAGACTATAGGCGGATAATCTGTTTTCCCACAGTAAAGTATTTACGCTCAGGCCAAACCTTTCAGCAATATCGGAGATAGTATCACCCACCTCAACTTCATAGTATTCAATTTTAGTACGGGCCGCTGTGCCGGGCGAAGAGGTCACAAGGTGTGGTTTTAAAATAGCGCCGTCAGAACCGGATAAGCCCAGTTGTGTTTCAGGGAACTCATCGGCGGCAATATCGTCTGTACCCAAAAATTCGCCTTCTGGTTCAGGAATCAGACCAGCGCCGGTTTCCGTTACTAACAATTCAAAGTCCGGCTTTATTAAAGGGAAGAGTAAGTTGTTTTGGCCGAAATCCTCAGCCGCAGCCTGGTGTACTCGCCAACTATTAGCACTTACCAGGAAGGCGGTGATCAATAAAAGGTAAAGGATGCTTTGGTGGTGGCTGAGTAATTTTAGTGAGGGGAGCTTTGGCCACCAGATTTTAACTGCACGATTCATCCTAAAGGCTAGTCGGTAAGGCCTGAGGATGAATATATTAGCCAATATACCAAAGGCAGGTTTAAAAAAATTCGCCAGTGTTCGGCCGCCGGACTTCACCACGCCCAAAAAGGCTCGTAGTCCACGCACCAAAACTAGGCTCAACCTTAAAATCGTTATGTGTGTCTGTTTTTTTATAATTATAGTTCCTTATGCACCTTACTTATGGGCCTTAAATCAATACCTCAAAGTAGCCAATAAATAAACAGATTAAGCCCGCTAAATAAGTGCTAAAAAGCGTTAGTTAGACTACCAATTTAACGGTTTTAGGTCAATCATCTTGCCAAGGTATATTTATTTGTAGTGGCAGAAAGCAAATGGTAGCATAAGTAGGGGAGAATCCCCATTTTTCTTACTTTGCGAACAGCTATGATGAATGAATACGACCATAAATCCATTGAACAGAAATGGCAAAAAATATGGTCAGATGAAAAAACTTTTGCGGCACCAGCTAAGCCCTCAGCACGGTCAGGGGTTTATGTTTTGGATATGTTCCCCTATCCTTCGGCCCAAGGGCTTCATGTGGGACATCCGGAAGGCTATACTGCCACGGATATTTACAGCCGTTATTTAAGGATGAGGGGGATGGCGGTTCTGCACCCCATGGGTTGGGATGCTTTTGGTCTGCCTGCTGAGAATTATGCTATTAAAACTGGCCGCCATCCGGCTGAAACCACTCGGGAAAATATTCAGAATATTAAACGGCAAATAAAGTCGTTAGGGTTTTCTTATGATTGGACGCGGGAAATAAGCACGGCCGACCCGGCGTATTACCGCTGGACCCAATGGTTGTTTTTACAATTTTATAAAAAAGGTTTGGCCTATAAGGCCGAGGCCCCAGTTAATTGGTGCGCTAGCTGCCAAACGGTTCTAGCTAATGAGCAGGTAGTGGATGGTAAGTGCGAGAGGTGTAAAACAGAAGTCACTCAGCGGCAAATGAGCCAATGGTTTTTCAAAATAACTGATTACGCGCAGGAGTTATTAAAAGATTTAGAAAAACTTGATTGGCCGCAGCCCCTAAAAGACATGCAACGTAATTGGATTGGAGCCAGTGAAGGAGCCAAGGTCAGGTTTTATTTGGTGGGTATACTCGGCCAAGAAGACAAAAAACACTCGGTTGATATTTTCACTACGCGTTTAGATACGATCTACGGCGCTACTTTCATGGTAATTTCACCGGAGCTGGCGCGTACCTGGATAGAATTAGGTTGGCAGGCCAGTACCGAGGTCAGTAATTATATAGAACAGGCATTACGCGGACGGGAGCTGGAAAGATTGGAGCGGGCGGCACGCGACAAGACCGGTGTGGATACAGGATTTAAAGCCATTAATCCAGCTACAAGCGAGGAAATTCCGGTTTGGGTAGCAGATTATGTTTTAGGTAGTTACGGTACGGGCGCTATTATGGCAGTGCCTGGGCATGATGAGCGCGACTATGCTTTTGCTAAAAAATTTGGCTTGCCCATCAAGCGTGTAGTTGAACCTAAGTTCGTGGCGACCGAAGGCGCCGAGGCATTTCGCACTAAAGAGAAGACTGTAAAAAGGAACGCTGTTTGTTGTGTGGTGCGTAACCCTAAGGATGATACTTATTTATGTGTGAGCTGGAAAGCTTTTACCATGCACGGCTTCGTAACTGGCGGAGTGGAAGAAGGCGAGGATATAGTTGAGGCAGCCAAACGCGAGATACTTGAGGAAACCGGATATAAAAATTTAAAGCTAGTGCGTAACCCCGAGTTTGCACTTCATAGTTTTTTTTATCATCGTGTAAAAAAGCAAAACAGACATGCCCGGTTCCAATATTTATTTTTTGAGCTGGAAAATGAAGCCAGAGAGCCTATTAATAAGGAAGACAGTGAACTGTATGAGGTTTTATGGATTAAGCGGGCTGATTTGGTAGATTTTTTTTCTGTGATAGAAGGCAGGTTCACGGAAAATCTATTAGCTAGCTCGGATTATATTCATACTGATTTTGGCATTTTATGGCATTCAGCCGAGTTTACTGGTTTGGAATCAGCCGAGGCTGTTCCTAAGATCGCTAAAAAAATCGGCGCTGAACTAACCACTCAGTACAAACTTCACGATTGGCTTATTAGCAGGCAAAGATATTGGGGAGCACCCATACCTATTATTTATTGTGAGCAATGTGGTGAGGTGGCAGTGCCCGAGAAAGAGCTGCCAGTGGTTCTGCCAGAGGATGTTGATTTTAGGCCAACAGGCGAATCACCTTTAGTGCGCTCTGAGAGTTTCCAAAAAGTAACTTGTCCTAAGTGCGGGGCTGCTGCCAAGCGTGAGAGTGATACTATGGACACATTTGTGGATTCGTCTTGGTATTGGTTGCGTTATTGTGATCCTGATAATAATGAGGAGATATTTGATAAGAAGAAAGTATCAGCCTGGTGTCCGGTCAATTTTTATGTGGGCGGCGCGGAACACGCCGTGCTGCATTTGCTTTATGCCAGGTTTTTTACCAAGGTATTGCGCGATCTCGGGCATATAAAATTTGATGAACCCTTCCTTAAGCTCAGGAATCAAGGATTGATCTTGGGTGAGGATGGCCAAAAAATGTCAAAATCTCGCGGCAATGTGATTAACCCTGACGATATTGTGAACAAATATGGGGCCGACACCCTGAGGCTTTACGAAATGTTCATGGGTCCGCTAGAAGAAGCTAAGCCCTGGAGCGCTACTTCCATTATTGGTATTAGGCGTTTCTTGGAAAGAGTTTGGAAGCTTGTTTTAAGTCAGAATTCAAATCAGGCATTAGGTTTGAGCAAAGAACAGGAGTCCGAGGCTGCTTATTGGGTGGCTAAAACCACTAAAAAAGTGACTGAAGATATCAATGATTTTCGTTTCAATACAGCTATAGCGGCCTTAATGGAGTTTGTTAATTATTTGCAGAGTGCTAAGTTACCGATAAATGAGCAGATCAAATTTTTGGGAGTGTTGTTGCGTTTGCTTTATCCTTTTGCGCCGCATCTAGCTGCCGAATTGTGGCAAGCTTCTGGCCGAGCAGGCCAAGTTTGGTCAGCTGCCTGGCCAGAATATGATCCTAAGGCTTTGCGTGCTAACCAGGTGAACCTAGCAGTACAGGTGAACGGTAAGTTGCGCGGACAGATCACAGTAGAATCTAATATAGAAGAAAAAGCAGCCATTGCTCAGGCCCAGGCCGAAGCTGGCGTAGCTCGTCATTTAGCGGGTAAGGCCATCAAACGCACTATTTATATACCAGGTAAAATGATAAGTTTTGTGGTGGAATAATTGGCTTGGTGGCAAGGGTAGATTATGATTAAGATTTTTAAAAAGAACCAGGCCAGTCTACCGGAGTTAATTAAGATACTGAGAGCAGGCAAGATAGTAGCCTTACCCACCGAGACTGCTTACGGCCTGGCAACCGACGCCACTAAGCGTGATTCGGTCAATGAATTGGCCAGCAGCAAAGGCAGAACCGACCATAAACCAATAGCGGTTATGGTTGGTGATGTCAGGCTGGCCACTAGGTTTTTTTATTTAGCTGGTAATAATAAGAAACTAGCCAGTAAATTTTGGCCAGGGCCTTTGACTATATTACTGCGACCTAAGAAAAAATTACCCAAAAAAATAATAGGCCCAGGTAACCTAGTGGGGGTGCGTGTGCCGGGGGATAAATGGCTAAGGGAATTATTGGTGAAACTAGAGGTGCCTTTGACAGCCACCTCGGCTAATTTAGCAGGTAAGCCCACGCCATATAGTTCCTCTGATGTAAGAAAATTTATGAAGCAAGCCAAATTAAATTACTTAGTTGACGCTGGTCGGTTACCCAGACGCCCAGCTTCCACAGTGGTCCGTTGGCAACAAGGTAAGTTAAAGGTTTTAAGACCGGGCGCTATTGCCGTCAGCAAGATTAATCATGTGTTAAAATAAAACTATGTTACATTGGCATTTCGTAAATACTCTGGGTCATTTGTTACCGCATAATTTATCCCGCCAAGTGCGTGAGCTATATTGGGCAACGGTTTTGCAGAACCTGGCGCTGGCCATGCTCCTGTTATTTGAGCCGATCTATTTATGGCAGCAGGGTTTTAATGTTTCACAGATACTCTTGTTCTTTTTGGTAATTTATACAATCTATTTTTTCATTTTGCCACTGGGGGCCAAGTTCGCCACAGCTAAGGGTTTTGAGAATTCAATTGCCCTGTCTTCGCTATTTTTGATTTCTTATTACATTTGTTTGTATTTAATAGCCACTTCATGGTGGTTCGTGATACCAGCAGTGTTATTTAATGCTTTGCAGCGAACTTTTTACTGGCCAGCCTGGCACGCTGATTTTGGACGTTATTCCGATTCTAGTGAAGAAGGTAAGGAGGTAAGTGCGCTTCATTTGACCTTGTCGGCGGTTTTTGTGGTGGGGCCTTTACTGGGTGGAGCGCTTATCACTTTTGGCTCTTGGCTTACCATGTTCATCTTTGGCTGCATCCTGATCCTGCTTTCCAATTGGCCATTATTGCGCACGCGGGAAACATTCGCGCCACGTAAGTTTCCTTATCTGGACGCTTATAAGAGGTTATTCTCCCGTGATAATTGGCGCACCTTGTTTGGTAATCTTGGTTTTGGCGAAGAGCTTATTTTATTTGTCTTATGGCCTGTTTTCATTGCCACAGTGATTACCCAGTATGTGGAAATAGGAGCTATAGTGGCAGCTTCTACCTTCATTATGGTCTTAGCCACCCTTTATATAGGCAAGGTTAGTGATGAGCAGAATAAACATGCCGTTTTAAGATTTTCTACCTTGATATATGTATTTGTTTGGCTGGCTCGTCTGGTTACCCGTTCGCCTCTGGGGGTCTTTTTAGTGGATTCCACCACCCGCCTTACTAAAAATATCGTAAACGTACCGCTCCACGCCATTCTTTATGAAAGAGCCAAGACGCGCTCGGTGATGGATACAGTTGTATCCTTTGAGCTTTCCTTGATCATTGGTAAATTAGTGGCGGCCGTGGTTTTGCTATTTATCTTTAGTCACCTGGGTAGTTTGCAGGCAGTCTGGACAGCTACTTGGTTGGTGGCAGCTGTGATGTCATTTTTTTACATGATAATTTAATTTCTTGTCTTAAATCAGAGGAAGAAACATGGATCACGTTTTGTCTATCCCTTCTAATATTAAAGCTTGGACAAAAATAGCTGTGGCGCGTTATGGTTTGAGTGCTGGCCGACGTCTGGGCCAGCATTTTTTGATAGATAAATCCGTTTTGCAGGATATTTTAAAGACAGCTGCTATCAGCCCGCAAACGCCAGTATTAGAAGTAGGCGGCGGCTTGGGAGTTTTAACTTTGGCACTTTTGAGTCAGGCCGAGCGCGTGGTGGTGGTGGAGTTGGATGAAAAATTATGCCAAGCTCTGAATAAAATCGGTATGGGTAGTAGTAAATTAAAGTTGGTGAAGGGTGATATTTTAAAAATAACCAATGAGCAGCTGCAGCTTGGCTTGGGTATTAAAAAAAATGAGCCTTGGCAAATCGTGGCTAATTTGCCTTATGAAATTAGTGGAGCCTTTTTGCAAAGATTTTTATGGGGTGATTTTTTACCTCAAGCTATGACTTTACTATTGCAACGTGAGGTGGCGGAGCGGATGATGGCACCGCCCGGGCAAATGAGCTTATTATCGCTAAGCTGTCAGCTTAAAAGCCAGGTGCGGATAATTCGCCATATTAAACCGTCATCATTTTGGCCAGAGCCACGAGTGCAATCCAGTTTGGTAAGGCTCGATCTATTCTCAGACAGTGATATGGATAGATTATTGGATGATAAGGCAAGACAGTTGCTTTGGCGTTTGGCTCGGATCAGCTTTGCGGCCAGGCGAAAAGTGATGATTAATAATTTAAAATCAGCCTTAGAACTATCAAGAGATGAGTTAGAGAAGATTTTTATTAAAGCAGTTATCCCGCTTAAAGCACGGGCGCAGGAGTTATCAATTGATGACTGGTTCCGGCTTACCAAAGAGGTGCAGCAGGTGCTTTAAAAAAGTATTTTTCCTCCTTTGACTTTTTGGTCATTCCGTGATATAATTAAATAGTTATTTTACTAATTAAACCTTAAAATTAAGGCTATAGTTTTATTGTATATTGGCCAATTTGGTTTGCGCGCCTATTCTTAAGAATTAGTTAGGATTCATGATGTTTCCTCTAAAAAGGTTAAGTCGTTTGACTTCTCGGCCAGAGCAGACACAAATTGCGCTGGGAGTGGTGGCTATGGTGGCCTTGATTTTTGGCTTTTGGCAGCTAAAAACCTCCCTGCAGTTGCCAGTTGGTAGTGGGAACGGCCAGTTAAATAACGAGCCTCCGGTGTTTGCCTCGGCTAGTCAGGAAATTATAGATCTACAGCAAAAAGATAGTGATAGTGACGGCTTATCTGATTACGAAGAGTTATACGTTTACAATAGCAGCCCATATCTAGTGGATAGTGATAGTGACGGTTATACGGATAAGACCGAAGTGGATAGTGGTAATGACCCTAATTGCGCCCCCGAGACCGCTTGTGGACCTTTGATCATCGCTTCCAGCCAAAATTCTGAAACAGAGAGCGCACCCACTGCAGACGAGATCAGGGCCCTGCTAAGGCAAGCTGGGGCCAGTGAAGAGGAAATCGCTAAGTATGATGACGTCACACTTTTACAAATTTACAGCGAAGTTGCTGGTGAGATATCGCCCAGTTCTAGCAGCAGCAATGTAACGACTAGTCTTAATTTAACCCCTGAACAAAAAAATTTGATAAAGGAAATGAGCGGCTCTGAACTAAGACAATTTTTAATAAATGGTGGGGCTGATCCAAACATGTTGAATCAAATTGATGACGCTACTTTAAAAGCAGTAATCTATCAGGAATTAGGCTTATAAGCCATGTTAAAACAAAATCCAAACAGTCTGAGTTTGTATAAGAAGCTAGGGGGCAAGTATTTTGGTTTTAAATTTATATGATCCCTTGGTTTAATCGCCGTAGCCCATCCTCTCGCCGCCGCTTAACAGGTGTTTTGTTTGGTTTGATCTTAACCATTACAATTTCAGGCGCTTTACTAGCGCCCAAACCAGCGCGTGCTCAGTGGACCACCTTTGATGTGAACCAGTTAGCCACTTGGGTGTGGGAGCAAATTCAGGCAGGCGCTGAATGGGCTTGGGAACACGGCGCCGCTATTGCTTTTAAAAACGCTGCCCGAACATTTAGCCAGCGCATTGCTTATGATACAGCGGTGATGCTAGCTTCTGGTGGACAAGGACAAACGCCACTTTTATCATGGCGTTCATTAGGGCAATCAGCTGAACGGGCCTTTGATGATGCCGCTGGTGATTTTTTGGAAACACTGGACACGGAGAACGGCTTTGTTCGTTTGGGTATTTGTCAGCCGCCACGCGCCTCATTCCAGTTATTTGTTGGCTTAACTGCTTTTGATGAAATTCAGCCGCGCCAGCCCAGATGTTCCTTATCGCAGATTTCGCAAAACTGGGAAACTTTTTTTGCTGATTCGGATAATTTACTACAAAGGTTCGGTGTGGTGTTTGATCCCAGGCAAAACGATTTGGGTGTGGCTTTGTCCATCCAGCAAAATTTGATCAAAGAGGCGACAGTAGCTGAAGAAATTGCCAAATTAGAAAGGCTGTATCAGGGGGAATATAAGCCAGTCACTGAAAGTATCACTGGATTTATAAAAACACCAGCCGGACAAATTCAACAGCAATCAGAAATTGCCCAAGAGGTTGCTGCCCAGGACTTTAATACTTTCACTGGTGATATTATCGCTGATGCTTTAGGAGTGTTTACCAATACACTAGCTTCACGCCTAATGAAGCGTCTTTTGCAAGGCACTATTCCTTCGCCTTCACGCTTAGAATCAGGCCAATTTGGCTTGGGTAATTTAGGTTTGGGTGGCGTGGAGTATGCGGTGCAGATAAATAGTACGATATCCACCCCTCAGTTAGTTGGTTCTACCAGTGCGGTTGATGTGATAAGTGAGTTTTCCAATTGTCCGCCGGATCCGGCATTTTATACACCACTGAATGCTTGTACTATTACGCAAAGATTTGCCCAAGCCTTGCGTAAAGCAGATGAAGGTACGCCCCTGACTGTTAAAGAAGCTATTGAGCAAGGTTATATTGATGGTAATTTGCGATTTGCTTTGGTGCGGGCGTCGGATGATCAGCGAGCACCGACCAAGGCGTGGTACTTATCTGATTTGAGAAAGTTAAGACGTGCTCGTATTGTTCCTTTGGGCTGGGAACTAGCGGCCGAACAATTTGCCGGTACTTCCACTACTTTAAGACAAGTAATGGAAGGTTTTAGTGTGACTGGTGTGGATTCCTCAGGCAATCCTGATCAAGTTTGTGACGGTAGTCCGCAAGAAAGCATTTATTGCGGACTGGTAGATCCTAATTGGGTGTTGCGTGCACCGCCAGCACAATGTCGCATAGAAGCCTATGGCCAACAACTGGAGCCGCAAGGTCCGAACAGGCAAAAAACTTGTGTTGATTATCAGCATTGTATTGCCGAGAAGGCTGATGGTAGTTGTGTGGCTTGGGGCTATTGTAAGCGCGAAGAGAACATTTGGCGTTTCTCCGGGGCTTCTTGTGAATTCCCCGAAGGCTCTGGCGTTTCTCCTTGGGGGACTTGTATGAGCTACCGCGACCCTACAGGCAGAACCAGTAATTATTTAGCCAACTCACTAGCTAATTATGATGATGGTACATGTTCTGATGGTGCTTCGTGCCGATGGTATTCAGCTGCCCGTAACCCTACTCCAGCTGATCCGCCTAAAGATACATATCTTATAGCCGGTAATCAGAATAGTGTGAATACAGTTGATTTTAATTTGGATGATCCTGCCGCTAGCCCGCGCTTTTACTTAAAGAATACAGATGCTCGTAAGTGTGACCCCAATACCGAAGGTTGTACTAGATTTTTGCAGCTCACTAATATTGATACTCAAGCCTTAGGTCTGCCGCCAGCCACCTCTTATGCTGATCAAGTTCAGGCAGCTGTGACCGCCGTGACCACTGGCGTATTCGCCAGTTACGAAGAGATTTCCAGCCCCAGCGCCGCTACTTTAAGGCAGGCGCCTGAGTATTTGAATTGCTATGATGCTAATCCTACTAATGACGCGCCAGAATGCTCTAATTATTTGAAGATCTGTTATGAGAACGAAGTTGGCTGTGAGCTTTATACGCCGCGTGACGGCTCACCGGCCGTACCTGGCAAGGTGGAATCAGCCAATGTCTGTCCAGGTGAATGTAACGGCTTCAATACTTATACCCAAACAAGTTCTTTCTTTGAGAATTTTTCTGCCCGAGCCAATCCTGCTGAACCGACCTTTAATTTTATTCCATCAACCGCGCAAGTATGCTCTGCTCAGTATGCTGGCTGTTCAGAGTTTACCAATGTAGAACAGGCAGAACGTCGGGAGTATTACTCTGAACTAAGACAATGCGTGCGACCGGAAGATAATCTGGATAATACTTATTACACATGGGTAGGCTCGGATCTTACTGGCTATCAATTAAAAACTTGGCAGCTACAAGCTACAGATCCAAATAATCCCTTGTCAGCACCTTATACCACAGATGGTTCTGGTAGTTGTGAGTTGAATGCTACTACTAACCCAGACTGCAAAGAATTCTATGCTACTTCTGGTTCACAGGTAGTTACTCATTATCGTTATGAAACTAAGGTAATCTATTCTTCAACTTCTTGTAATCGTTATCGTGCGACCAGTGTTACCCAGGAGGATTGTGGTAATTCCAATGGTACTTGGGAAGGTGGTCGTTGTTTCTATAGAGCTATCCCTAACCAAGGTAAGGTTTGTCCAGCAGCGGCTAACGCCTGCCGTGAGTACCGAGGGCCAACTGCCGGCAATGTGCGTTTAGTCATGCCGATTTCCACCTTTGGTGATGTGGAGCCGGGAGTGAATGCAGATCCCAGCCCGTTATCTGGTTGGGAATCAGGCTCCAACTCCACTGAATCTACAGCAGCCTTTGGACATTCTCTGGCTTCTGGCGATGACAGGATTATTCAGCGCACATTTACCAACGAACTTAATTCTGGCAAGCAATACATCCTTACTTTCTGGGCCAAGGCAGATACCAATTTAAATCAAACTAAATCTAAGAGCAATCCTTTTGCTAATTTCTTTGGTGTAGACGAGGCTAAGGCCCAGGTTGGCTACTATTGGGATTTCATAGCTGAGAGTGGGCTTGCTTTTATCCCCACGAACGAATGGCAGATTTATAGTTTCGGCCCAGTGACCTTGTCATTTAATTTACAGCCGGGCGATTCAGTTACTTTAGGCATTGAAGGTACACAGAGATTCTTTATTGATAATATTGCTTTCCGTGAAGTGCAGGACACGTTCTTTATTCGTAAAGGAACTTGGGTAACGCCTAATACTTGTTTGGAACCGCAGCATTTGCGCTGCTCGGCCTACACTACTCGG